>JAFIEC010000089.1 GCA_020832725.1 Paracoccaceae bacterium
GCCAAAGCTTGCCGCCGCCTCGTTCTTCGAGGACTGAAAGCCCTCGCGCGCCTCCTCGTCGTTCCAGGCGATGCGCATGCCCTTGCCGCCGCCGCCCGCGCTGGCCTTGATCATCACCGGATAGCCGATCTCGCCCGAGATCCGCGCCGCCTCTTCGGCATCGCCGATCAGGCCCATGTAGCCCGGCACGGTGGACACCCCGGCCTCGGCCGCCAGCTTCTTGGAGGTGATCTTGTCGCCCATCGCCTCGATCGCGCTGGCGGGGGGGCCGATGAAGGCCACGCCCTCGGCGGCCAGCGCATGGGCGAAGCGCGGGTTCTCGGACAGGAAGCCATAGCCGGGATGGACCGCCTGGGCCCCGGTCTCGCGGATGGCGCGCAGGATGTTGTCGATCACGATATAGGATTGCGCCGCGGGTGCGGGGCCGACATGCACCGCTTCGTCGGCCATGCGCACATGCAGCGCGCTGCGGTCGGCATCGGAATAGACGGCCACGGTCTTGATGCCCATGCGCCGGGCGGTCTTGATCACCCGCACCGCGATCTCGCCGCGATTGGCGATCAGGATCTTGTCAAACATCTGCGGCTGTCCCCCACATTCACGCAACAAAAAGGGGGTGGCGCACAGCGATGCGCCACCCCCGGCAATTCGGATCGATCAGCGCGCGGCTGCGCGCCGGTGCACGGCCCCCGGCCGCCTCAGCGGCAAAGATGCGGGAATTGCTGGCAGTAAAGCACGTTGCCCGCGGCACCCACGACAGCCCCGGTCGCGGCATTGCCGCCCAGCGCCGCCGCACCCAGCGCGCCCGCCCCTGCCCCGAAGAGGGCCTGTTCAGGCACGGAATTTCCACAGGCCGCAAGGCCCAGCACAGCAGCCACAAGGCCGCCCTTGACAAGATAACCCATGACGCTCCGCCTCCGTTATTGACTTTATGCCCGAGATTACTCCACCCCCCGGGGCCGATCAAGCAAAGCCGCACTGCAGCGGCGGTGCCGCGCCCCGGCGCAGTGCGCGGCCCCGGGCAGGTCGCAACACCCGCCCTCACCATGCCGCATCCTCGTCGTCCTCGTCGCCCTGCGCTGCCGTTTCACCGGCAAAGACCTGCGGAAAGGCAGCCTCGGCGCGGGCCCGGTCGATCCGCAGCAGCGCCTCATAGCTTTCCGGGTCGAAATCCGGGGTGGCGGGCACCACCTCCCGGCCCAGAAGCCACGACAGACGCCCGGCATCGAGGTTGCCGCGCTCGAACGGCTCCTCCCCGAAATGCTCCCACAGGGCGGCCATGAACGCGGCATCCGCCCGCCGGTCCAGTGGCCGGCGGTCGGCATGCCGCTCACGTCGCTTGAGAGGCGTCACCCCCTTGGCGTTGCCCCTGCGGATGGTGAATTGCAGGTCCGTGCTTGGCAGACGGGAGGGAAAGCCGCGATGCTTCAGCATGCGGCCCCCCTGCCCCGCCCGGGAAATGCGGGATCAGAACTTGCGGATCGGACGCTCGGCCGCGACGGGCTGCTGATCCATGATGACGAACTCTTCCTGCACGGGCTGCGCACAGGCGCCCACGAGGGCGACGAGGGCACCGGCAAGGGCAAGGCGGATGACGTTGGACATTCTTCTGCTCTCCTCATGTGTTGAGGCGCGCGGACCCGGCGGGCAGGCGCACCCGATGCGCTTCGGCATCTGGCGGGGACCATATCCGATCGGACGGGCCCGGCACAGGGGGCACTTTCAAGATTGCCGCCCTGTGGCGACTTGTCCACAGACGCGGTTGCGGGGTTCACAGCGGATCGAAGCGACACGCACCCTCCTCGAGGACATAGCCTGCAATGTACATCGTGGCCTCCGGATCGGGCACGCCCCGCGCCAGCGGCCGGTCGAGCAGGGCGATGGTGATGGCACCCACCGGGCCGGTCAGCGCGACCAGCGGCGGGACAAGCGTGTCGCACAGATGGTCGAGATCGTCTTCGGCAGTGTCGAAATCCACCGCCCCCGTGCCGATCGCCGGGGCCAGAAACCGCATCACGATGCCAGGGGGCGCACCCGGCGCATCCCCCTCCCACAAGATGTCGAGGGGCAGCACCGCCTGGCCCGACGGCACGTTGATCGTGCCCGCCGCCTGCGCGGCAAGACCCGATGCCAGCGTCGCGGCCAGTGCCGCAGTGGCTAGTCGTCCTCTTCGCCGAGGTTCATCACCGCCACGCCCATGGCCACCGCGCCAAAGGTCAGAGCCGTCTGGAAGAACAGCACCGCCGTGGCAAGGCCGCTCTCGTCGCGGGCCAGAAGGCTGCCCACGCCCAGCGTGTCGGTCCAGATGATCCCGAACAGGAAGACACACCCCAGCACCATGCCCCAGGCGGCGTGAAGCGCCATGAAGCGCACGAGGCGGGGCTGATTTTTCCACCAGTTCATCACTCTCAGCTAGCCCGTCGCCTTGCGTCCGACAAGGCCCCGGCCCGCGCGGGGGGCGGAACCTTGCCAATCCGCTCAGAGGGGGATGTTGTCGTGCTTCTTCCACGGGTTGCTCAGCTTCTTGTTGCGCAGGCTCGCAAAGGCCCGGCACACCCGGCGACGGGTGGATTGCGGCATGATCACCTCGTCGATAAAGCCCCTCTCGGCGGCGACGAAGGGATTGGCAAAGCGGTCCTCGTAATCCCTCGTGCGGGCGGCGATCTTCTCGGGGTCGCCCAGTTCGGAGCGATAGAGGATCTCCACCGCGCCCTTGGCCCCCATCACCGCGACCTCGGCCGTGGGCCAGGCATAGTTCACATCGCCCCGCAGATGCTTGGACGACATGACCACATAGGCCCCGCCATAGGTCTTGCGGGTCAGCACCGTGACCTTGGGCACCGTCGCCTCGGCATAGGCATAGAGCAGCTTTGCGCCATGCTTGATCACGCCGCCGTATTCCTGCCCCGTGCCAGGCAGAA
>JAFIEC010000097.1 GCA_020832725.1 Paracoccaceae bacterium
CTGATGATCCTCGACATCTGGCTCAAGGACAGCCGCATCGACGCGATCGACATTCTCAACACCACGCGCCGCCACAACCACGACATTCCCGTGGTCATCATCTCCGGCCATGGCAACATCGAGAACGCGGTCGCCGCGATCAAGCAGGGGGCCTATGACTTCATCGAGAAGCCCTTCAACATCGACCAGCTTCTGGTGGTGATCGCCCGTGCGATGGAGGCCGGGCGCCTGCGTCGCGAGAATGCATCGCTCCGGGTGCGGGATGTGTCGTCCTCGGTCATGGTGGGGGCCGCGCCCGCGTTCCGGGCCCTGAGGTCCCAGCTCGACAAGGTCACGCGGTCCAACGGGCGGGTGATGCTCACCGGGCCTGCGGGGGCGGGCAAGGATGTGGCCGCGCGCTATATCCACGCCAATTCCGACCGCGCCCGCGCGCCCTTCGTGTCGGTCAATTCCGCGACCATCTCTCCCGACCGCATGGAAGAGGTTCTGTTCGGGCGCGAGACCTCCGAGCGCGGGGTGGAGCCGGGCCTTCTGGAGCAGGCCCATGGTGGTGTGCTCTTCTTCGACGAGGTGGCGGAGATGCCGCTGGTCACGCAGGCCAAGATCCTGCGGGTTCTGGTAGAGCAGCAGTTCCAGCGTGTGGGCGGGGCCGACCGGGTTCGGGTGAACCTGCGTGTGATTTCGGCCACCAACCGCGATCTCAAGGCCGCGATTGCCGAGGGCCGGTTCCGCGAGGAGCTGTATCACCGCCTCAACGTGGTGCCCATCGAGGTGCCCGCGCTGGAGGCGCGCCGCGAGGATATCCCGCTGCTGGCACGCCATTTCATCGCCGAGCTGAACCGCTCCCAGGGCCTGCCTGCCCGCCCCCTTGGCCCCGAGGCCGAGGCGATGCTGCAGACCATGCCGTGGCCCGGCAACCTCCGCCAGCTGCGCAATGTCGTCGAGCGGGTTCTGATTCTGGGCGAGGGGACGGGGCCGATCATGCCCGAGGAGTTGCCGGCAGCCGAGCCGGGAGAAGGCTCTGGCGGGGCCTCCGGCCTTGCCGCGCAGCTGGCGACCCTGCCCCTGCGCGAGGCGCGGGAGTTGTTCGAGCGGGAATATCTGCTGGCCCAGATCAACCGCTTTGGCGGGAACATCTCGCGCACCGCAGCCTTTGTGGGGATGGAACGCTCGGCGCTGCATCGCAAGCTCAAGAGCCTCGGCGTGGTCACCACCAGCCGTGCCGGGGCCCGGGTGGCCGAATACGGGCCGCGCGACGAGATGGAGGCCGGGAACGACGAGACGCTGGCGCGCGAATGACGGCGCAGACCCGCAACGGTGCATCCGCGCCCGGCGGGGCCGATATCGTCGCCGCGCTTGACCGGGGCGCGGGCCTGCGTCATCACCAATGCTTCCGGGTGGTCCATTGGCCCGCCCCTCGCAGCCCCCAGAGGCGGCCATGAAGATCATAGTCTGCGGCGCGGGGCAGGTGGGCTGGCAGATCGCCCGGCATCTCTCCTCCGAAAGCAACGACGTCACCATCGTCGACAGCAACCCCGAGCTTGTGCGCCGTGCAACCGAGACGCTGGATGTCTCGGGCGTTGCGGGCTTTGCCTCCTATCCCGACGTGCTGACCCGGGCGGGCGCGCGCGATGCCGAGATGATCATCGCCGCAACCCATTCCGACGAGGTCAACATGGTGACCTGCCAGATGGCCCATTCGGTCTTTTCGGTGCCGCGCAAGATCGCGCGGCTGCGGGCGCGCAGCTATCTCGATGCGATCTATGCCGACCTCTATCGCCGCGACCATCTGCCCATCGACGTGGTCATCAGCCCCGAGCGCGAGGTGGCCGAAGCCGCCCTGAAGCGGATCAACTCGCCCAGCACCTTCGACATCTTCGGCTTCTTCGACGGCCGGATGCAGCTGATCGGCATCGCTCTCGACGGCGATTGCCCGGTGCTCGACACGCCATTGCGGCAGATGACCGAACTGTTCTCCACCCTGCGCGCCATCGTGGTGGGGGTGCGCCGGGGCGGCACGCTGTTCGCGCCCGAGCCGGGGGACCAGCTGTTCGCGGGAGATCAGGTCTATGTCTTCACCCATGCCGATGACATGTCTCGGACGCTGGAGATCTTCGGCAAGGTCGCGCGGCGGCCCGAGCGGGTGATCATCGTGGGCGGCGGCAATGTCGGGCTGGCAGTGGCCCGGCGGCTGGAAATCCGCACCGAGCGCATCCGCGCCAAGGTGATCGAGCGCGATCGTGCCGTGGCGGAACGGGCCGCCGACCTGCTGGAGCGCACGATCGTGCTGAACGGGGACGGCCTCGACATGGAGATGCTGGAGGAGGCCGGGATCGACCGGGCGGATGCCGTGCTGACCGTCACCAACGACGACAAGACCAACCTGCTGGCTGCCGCCCGGGCCAAGGCGGCAGGCTGCCCGATGGTGATCAGCCTGATCAACGATCCGACGCTGGCCCCGATGATGGGGCCGCTTGGCATCGATGCCTATGTCAACCCGCGCGTGACCACCGTCTCCTCGATCCTGCGCCACGTCCGGCTGGCACAGGTCCGCAATGTCTATTCCATCGGCGACGGAGAGGCCGAGGTGATGGAAGTGCAGGTCTTTCCCTCTTCGCCCATCGCCGGGCGCGCCATCCGCGAGATCGACTTTCCCGAAGGTGTTCTGGTGGGTGCAGTGCGCAAGGGCGACAAGGTGCTGCGCCCGACCGGCGGCACGCGGCTGGACGAGGGCGATCTGGTGGCGATCTTCGCCTTGTCCAAGGATGTCCCCGCCGTGGAGCGTCTGCTGCAGGTCGGCAGCGACTATATCTGAGCCATGCAGCAGCTGCGCAACCTGCCGTTCGTCGTGGTGCTGATGGGGCTGGCAGCGGCGGCGATGCTGATTCCGGCGCTGCACGGAACGCTGGCGGGTGAATGGGCCACAGCGCGCATCTTTGCCTCCAGCGCGGTGCTGTTCGCCATGCTGGTGGGGATTGTCGCCATCGCCACGGCCAACCATCGCCCCCGCAACATGGCCCGCAGCCACCTGCTGGCGCTGCTGGCCGCCTATGCGCTGTTGCCGGTGATGCTGGCGGTGCCGCTGTGGCTGTCGCTGGGGGCGACCTCCTTTCACCGGACCTATTTCGAGATGGTGTCGGCCTTCACCACCACCGGGGCCAGCGCCTATGACGATTTTCCCCGCCGCCTGAACGACACCCTGCACCTGTGGCGGGCGCTGGTGGGCTGGTTGGGCGGGCTGCTGGTGTGGATCACGGCCATCGCGATCATGGCGCCCATGAACATCGGCGGCTTTGAAATCCTGTCGGGGCTGCGCGGGGGACGGCCCGCCCATGGCGCGGGCGGGCGCTATGGCGGCGACGAGGAAGGCGCGCGCCTGCGTCGCCACGCCCGGCAATTCGCGCCGCTCTATGCCGGGCTGACCCTGCTGGTCTGGATCGCGCTGATGGGTGCGGGTGAGGGTGCGACGCGGGCGCTGATCCTGGCCATGGCAACGCTCTCGACATCGGGGATCACGGCGCCGGGGGGGCTGCCTGGGGCGGGCTCGGGATGGGCGGGGGAGGTTGTGATCTTTCTCTTTCTGTTCCTCGCCGTGTCCCACAGCATCTTTTCGCCGCCGCCGGGCACGCCGTGGCGGGTCATTCTGCGCGAGGACAGGGAGGTGAACCTGGCCCTGATCTGTCTGGTGCTGGTGCCGGCGGTTCTGTTCGCGCATCACTGGATCGGTGCCGCGCCCATCGAGGATACCGACGATGCCTCTGCGGCGGGCAGGGCACTTTGGGGGATGCTCTTCACCACGCTGTCGTTTCTGACAACCGCCGGGTTCGAGAGCGCCGACTGGTCAGGCGCGCGGACCTGGTCCGGGGTGCAGGCGTCGGGCCTCATCCTGCTGGGGCTTGCCCTGATGGGGGGCGGGGTGGCGACCACGGCGGGGGGCATCAAGCTGTTGCGGGTGCACGCGCTGTATCGCCATGGCCTGCAGGAGATGGACCGGCTGGTGCATCCCTCTGCCATGGGGCGGACCTCGGGGGGGCGGTTTCACCTGCGCGGCGCCTATGTGGCGTGGCTGTTCTTCATGCTGTTTCTGGCGGCGCTGGTGGCGCTTCTCGCGGTGCTTTCGATGCTCGGGCAACCGTTCGAGAAGGCGCTGATCCTTGCCATCGCCGCGCTGTCCACGACCGGTCCGCTGGCCGGGATCGCCGGGGAGGTGCCGATCCTCTACGCCTCGCTGGAGGCCCCCGTGCTGTATGTTCTTTCGGCCGGGATGATTCTCGGACGCTTCGAGATGCTGGTTCTGATCGCCCTCCTGAACCCGGATTTCTGGCGCCCGTGACGAAATAGCCGCGTATTTTGCACCTGCAGCATCGCGAGGCGCTGGAAACCCCCCGGGATTTTCGTCATAATCCTACCGACATAACGCCCGGTCAGGGGTCGGAGACGCGTGCCGGTCCCGTTTCACGGGTCCCACGGACGTCGCAGATAAAAAGGCAAAAGCAATGGCAGCCGACAAACAGAACCTTCAGGACGCATTTCTGAACACCGTCCGCAAGTCGAAGGTCTCCGTGACGATTTTTCTCATCAATGGCGTGAAGCTTCAGGGCGTCATTACCTGGTTCGACAATTTCTGCGTGTTGCTGCGCCGGGACGGACAGTCGCAGCTTGTCTACAAGCATGCGATCTCCACTGTGATGCCGTCGCAGCCGATCTCTCTCTACGAGGGCGATGAAAATTCCTGAGCATCGCGCAACGTCGTCTGCCCGCCGGATGGTCCGCCTTGCCCCTGCACGGTGACGCGGGGACAGACGACGGTGCGACACGGGCCGCGCCCACCCGCGCCTATGTGATCCATCCGGTGATCGCGTCCCGGGGCGCGCCACAGCGTGATCCCGGCCTGATGCTGGAGGAGGGGCTGTCGCTGGCGCGGGCGCTGGAGGCGCTGGACGTCCTTGGCGGCGAGGTGACAAACCTGCGCGCCGTCAGGCCGGGCACGCTGTTCGGCAAGGGCAAGAGCGCCGAGCTCAAGGAACGGCTGCAGGCGCAGGAGGCCGGGCTGGCTGTGATCGACGGCCCCCTGACACCCGTCCAGCAACGCAACCTCGAGAAGGAATGGGGGGTCAAGATCCTCGACCGGACCGGGTTGATCCTCGAGATCTTCGCCGCCCGTGCCCGGACGCGCGAGGGTGTGCTGCAGGTGGAACTGGCGGCGCTGGAATACCAGAAGACGCGGCTCGTGCGCTCCTGGACCCACCTGGAGCGGCAGCGGGGCGGCCTCGGCTTTGTGGGCGGGCCGGGCGAGACCCAGATCGAGGCTGACCGGCGCGCGCTGAACGAGGCGATCACGCGCATTCGCCGCCAGCTGGCCGGTGTGGTCATGACCCGCACCCTGCACCGCGGCGCCCGGGCCCGGGTGCCCTATCCGGTGGTGGCGCTGGTGGGCTATACCAACGCCGGCAAATCCACGCTGTTCAACCGGATGACCGGCGCG
>JAFIEC010000100.1 GCA_020832725.1 Paracoccaceae bacterium
GGCGCCGGGGGGGGGGGGGGGCCCCGGCAAACCCGGGCCGGGGCTTAAAGGGCCCCCGGCCCGCCCCCGGGGGGCCCCGTCGTTCGCGCCAGGCGTGCCGGAGCGGCCCGCGCTCCGGCAACACCCTGCGTCGGGATCAGAACGAGTCCGAACCCATGTCGGTGTCGGTCAGCGCATCGCTGATGTTGTCGGAGATGGTCTCCATGCCGCCGCGAACGGTGGCAAGAACCGCAACGCCGAGGCCCACGATGGCGGCCGTCAGCACGACCCAGTCGACAGTCACGGCACCGGATTCGTCGGACTTGAAGGTGTTTGCAAGCTTGAACAGTTTCATGTGTGTTTCTCCAGAAGGAACGTTGCTCGTTGGTTTCTACTCACTCATTCATGGCGGTCGGTCTGGCGTCTCGTCTGCTTTCCTCGAGAGCGTCTTCCCTCTCGCCATGACCACATAAAGCCCCAAGAATCGGGCGAGATTTTGGCGCGAAATGTGGCGAACAAGGAAAAACCTGTGGTTGAGTGATTTTTTCTAAAAATACTTATTAACAGTAAGTTAACCGGTAAATTTCCGTCTGAAACCACAGGGTCTCAGGATCGGTTCTGGCAAATCGGGCCGATTGGCCACAAACTGTCCACAAACGGGCATCGACAAGATGGGCAGGGCAGCGCATGCGCGAGTCGGACAGAGGGATCAGGCACCGGGCGGTGATCGCGCTTGCCGTATTCTTGGTGTTCGGCGTGCTCGCCGCAACGGACCCGAGCGCAGCGCAGGAGCCGGGCGCCGCACCGCCACCCTTTCCCGAATTTACCTTTCGCCGCGTGCCTGCGCCCGCGCCTGGGGCCCCTGCGCGAATCACGGTGCAGATCGCTCCAGGGGCAGAGGAGGCGGCGATATTGCCCGCCCCGGCAGAGGGCGGCCTCCCTCCGGCGCTGCCTGAAGGCTGGTTCTGGGAGACGATCTCGCCCAGCCTCGATGCCGCAGGGCCGGGGCGCTGGCTGGCGGCGCTGACGCATCTGGAGGGCGCTCCCCAGGCACAGGGACTGCCCGCCCCGCCCCTGGGCACGATGCGGGCGGTCGCCGACAGGCACGGTCGCGACATCCTGCTGGCCACGCTGGGCACCCGTGTCTCGCCCGCGCTTGTCCTTGCAGTGATCGCGGTCGAATCAGGGGGGCGCGCAAGCGCTGTCAGCTCCAGGGGGGCAGAAGGCATCATGCAGCTGATCCCGGCGACGGCCGAGCGCTTTGGTGTCGAGGATCCGATGGACGCAGCCCAGAACATTCGCGGCGGGGTCGCCTACCTCGATTGGCTGCTGGAGGCGTTCGGCGGCGATCCCATCCTGGCGCTGGCGGGATATAATGCCGGCGAGGGCGCTGTGCGCCGGGCCGAAGGCGTGCCCGCCTTTCCCGAGACCCGTACCTACGTGCCCCGGGTGCTGGCGGCGTGGCGGGTGGCGCGCCTTCTGTGTGCGACCCCGCCCGAGCTGTTCTCAGACGGCTGTGTCTTTGCCGTGACCGAGGCCGCGCGCTGAACCCGGTCTAAGCCGTGCCGGTGCCTGGCAACGGTGGCACAGGGCGCTTCCGGCCCGAGGATTCAAGGGCCACGAACGTGAAGATGCCCTCTGTCACCTTCAGCCGCTCGCTCGAGAGCTGGCGGCGCACCCATGCCTCCACCGCCACGGTGATCGAGGTGCGCCCCACCCGTGCGATTCGCGTATAGACGCACAGCACGTCGCCCACATGGACCGGGCGCAGGAAACTCATCGCTTCTATGCCCACGGTGGCGGTGCGCCCCTGCGCCCGCTCGGCCGCAGCGATGCCTGCGGCGATGTCCATCTGCGACAGCACCCAGCCCCCGAAGATGTCGCCGCCCGCATTCGCATCTGCGGGCATTGCGACGGTGCGGACCGTCAGCTCTCCCGAGATGCCCTCGCCCCCGTCGGGGTCGCGGTCCGGGGATGCAGCGCTCATCCGACGATCGTGGCCTTGGTGGCGGCGCGCAGGTCCGCCTCGGTCACGCCGTCGGCCAAGTCCACGATGTGCAGCCCCTTGTGGCCGACATCCAGCACTCCGAGGTTGCTGATGATCCGGTCCACCACAGCCTTGCCGGTGAGAGGCAGGGTACATTCGCGCAGAACCTTCGACTCGCCCGCCTTGTTTGTGTGGTCCATCACCACCACCACCCGGCCGACACCGGCGACGAGGTCCATCGCGCCGCCCATGCCCTTGATCAGCTTGCCGGGGATCATCCAGTTCGCCAGATCGCCCTCCTCCGACACTTCCATCGCGCCCAGGATGGCCATGTCGATCTTGCCGCCCCGGATCATCCCGAAGGAGGTGGCGCTGTCGAAATAGGCCGAATGAGGCAGCTCGGTGATCGTCTGCTTGCCGGCATTGATCAGATCGGCATCCACCTCGTTCTCGGTGGGAAAGGGACCCATGCCCAGCATCCCGTTTTCGGATTGCAGGGTGACGGTGACGCCTTCGGGGATGTAGTTCGACACCAGCGTCGGAATGCCGATGCCAAGATTGACATACATGCCGTCGCGCAGTTCAAGCGCTGCGCGGGCGGCCATCTGATTGCGGTCCCAGGGCATTGTGCTCTCCTCAGAGTCCGAGCGCCGCGCGACGTTCGTCACGGGCGGCGATGAACAGGTTGCGCACGGCAGGCGCTTTGATGTCTTCGGGGCCGCGCAGCTTGACGTGACGCAGGCGCTTTCCCTGCCCCTCCAGCCGCCGCTCCGGGTCGGGCAGGGCCGTGCCGTGGAAAAAGCCGAGATTGACATGGGCGCGGTGCGGCATCGCATACGCATACCAATGTGTGGCCTTGCCCCCCGCGTAACCCCAGCTGACCGAGCGTTCCTTGCGCGACGCGGTTTCGATGCCCTCGGGGTGGAGGACATGCGCCATGTGGCGGATCGCG
>JAFIEC010000103.1 GCA_020832725.1 Paracoccaceae bacterium
CGATGTGGCGGGCTATGCCGCCGCACTGGAGCGGTTCGATGCCGCCCTGCCCCGGCTGACGGGCGCATTGGGCCCGGGCGACATCCTTGTGCTGTCGGCGGATCATGGCAACGACCCCACCGCCCCCGGCACCGACCACACACGAGAGCGGGTGCCGGTTCTGGTGGCTGGCGCGGGTGCGGGCACGATCGGGCTGGTCAATTTCGCCGATGTGGGCGAAAGCATCGCAGAGCATCTGGGCCTGACGCCCGGCCCCCACGGACGGAGCTTCCTGTGAGCGAATGGCGCGCCTTTCCCAAGCTGGAGCTGCACCTGCATCTGGAGGGCGCGGCACCGCCTGCCTTCATTCGCGGGCTGGCCTCGGAGAAGCGGGTGGACCTGTCGGGCCTTTTCGACGAGGCGGGCCATTACGCATTCCGCGACTTCCGCGATTTCCTGCGCGTCTACGAGGCGGCGACCTCGGTTCTGAGAAATCCCCGCGACTATGCCCGCCTGACCCGGGCGGTGCTGGAGACCAGTGCGGCCGAAGGCGTCGTCTACACGGAGGCCTTCCTCTCGCCCGATTTCTGCGGGGGCGGCGATGTCGTGGCATGGCGCGATTACCTTGCGGCGATGCAGGAGGAGGCGGCAGCAGTAGCGGCACAGGGCGGGCCGGAGATGGTGGCCATCGTCACCGCAGTGCGGCATCTCGGGCCGGACAAATCCCGGAAGGTGGCACGTTGCGCCGCCGAAACGGCGGGCGACTTCCTGCGCGGCTTCGGGATCGCGGGGGATGAACGGGCAGGCGCGGCCACCGATTTCGCATGGGCCTTCGACTGTGCGCGCGAGGCGGGGCTGGGGCTGACCGCGCATGCCGGCGAATGGGCCGGGCCCGAAAGCGTGCGCGCGGCGCTCGATGTGTTCCGTCCCTCGCGGCTGGGACACGGTGTACGCGCCATCGAGGACCTTGCGCTGGTGGACAGGCTGGCCGAGCAGGGCATCGTGCTGGAGGTCAGCCCGGGCTCCAACGTCGCGCTGGGCCTCTACCCCTCCTGGGCTGCGCATCCCATCGCGCAACTGGCAGAGCGGGGGGTGAAGGTCACGGTATCCACCGACGACCCGCCATTCTTCCACACCACGATGACGCGGGAATTCGATGCGCTGGCCAAGGCTTTCGGCTGGGGTGCGGAGGAATTCGCCACGCTCAACCGCACCGCGCTCGAGGCAAGTTTCGCCCCGCCCGCCCTGCGCCAACGCATTGCCAAGATCATCGGAGAAACCCAATGACCCAAAGCCACCCGGCCCTTACGATCGTCGATCACCCGCTGGTGCAGCACAAGCTGACCCTGATGCGCAGGACCGAGACATCAACCGGAGAGTTCCGCCGCCTTCTGCGCGAGATCTCGATGCTGCTGGCCTATGAGGCGACACGCGATCTGGAAACCGAGACCCGCACCATCGACACCCCGCTGGAGCCGATGCAGGCACCACGCCTCGCGGGCAAGAAGCTCGCGCTCATCTCGATCCTGCGGGCGGGCAACGGGCTTCTGGATGGCGTGCTGGAGCTGATCCCTTCGGCGCGGGTCGGCTTTGTCGGCCTCTACCGCGACGAGGAGACGCTGCAGCCCGTGCGCTATTACTTCAAGGTGCCGACCGAACTGGAGGAGCGCGTGGTGATCGTGCTCGACCCGATGCTGGCCACGGGCAATTCCTCGGCCGCGGCGGTGGCCATGCTGAAGGAAGCCGGTGCCCACGATATCCGCTTCATGTGCCTGCTGGCGGCACCCGAAGGCGTGGCCCGGATGGCCGAGGCGCATCCGGATGTGCCCGTGATCACGGCCGCCCTCGACCGCAAACTGAACGAGCGGGGCTATATCCTTCCGGGCCTTGGCGATGCGGGTGACAGGATGTTTGGCACGAAATGATGTCATAAGGGCTTTACGCACCGCAAAGGATTGTGTCATCGTCTACATGTTCATCTGGGGGGGCGAACATGAGACTGATGCTTGCGGTCACAGCCGCATTTTTCGCTTTTGGAAGCCATCCGCAACCTGCCATGGCCCAGCAATGGACGCTGGCCAATATCGGCGGGCCGCGCAATCCACCACCGCCGGATTTTCGCGGGCGTGAATTCGTGGACAGTCGGGGCTGTGTGTTCATCCGCGCGGGCTCTGGTGCCGTCACCAACTGGGTGCCGCGGGTAGACCGGGGCCGTCGTGTCCTGTGCGGACAGCCGCCGACGCGCGTCGCCTCGGCCGGGCCGCGCGTGACCACGATCGACGCGGGCGGCCTTGCCGCAGCAGGGACAGCCCAGCCCACCGGCACGAGGACCGCAGCGCTTGCCGCACCCGTTCGTCAGGTCACCCGCCAGCCGGCGGCGCAGCCGACCGGCGCGCCCGGCCCCACCGTCTTCGAGACCGAAACCTCCCGCGCGCGGGAAGAAGGCCGTCTCCGGGTTCCGGCGGCGGCTGCACCGGGCCTTGTGGTGGCATCAGGCGCGCCGCGTGCTCCGGCCACCGGGGCACAGGCGGCCGCCACCCGCGTGGCCAACGCCACCTGCCCCGACGGGCGCCCCGCGATCCATGACGGTCTGACGGTGCGGTGCGGACCACAGGGCATTCACCCGGGTGATTTCGTCCGACAGCAAGGTGGCACGACGCGCGGTGCGGCGCCGACCACGGCACCGGTTGTAGCTCCCGGCAGGGCGGCACCCAGTGTCGGAACATGCCCCGACGGGCGCCCCGCCATGCATGACGGTCTGCCCGTGCGCTGCGGCCCCCAGCCCATCCACCCGGGCGATTTCGTCCGACAGCAGGGTGGGCGCACCGGGGCGGTGATCGCGCCCGGAGCGACAACGATACCGGCCGGGTACGTCGCCCTCAACGCTGCGGGCCAGCCGAACCCGGCTTCGGGGCGTGGCACGGCTGCGGGTGATGCGGCAACCGACCTGGTCTGGACTCGCACCGTCCCGCGTCGGCTGATCGAGCGTTCCACCGGGCGCGATGTGACCATGGTCTATCAAGGGGTCACCTACCCTGCCCTTCCCGGTACCATGCAGCCACAGCGCAGCGGCGGTCCGGCAGCTGCCGTTGGCTCCAGCACGCCGCGCATGGTCGTGCCTCCGCAACCGGTCCGCGTCGTCGGTGACAGCGGAGCAACCGCGCAGCCGACCCGCGTCGTGGCGGCCTCCACCCGGGCGGCCCCTGCAGCAAGCGTGACGATGTCGAGCCGCTCCCCCGATCCGTCGGCGGCTCCGCGAGCCGCAACCGCGAACAGCGGCAGCCTGGTCCAGGTGGCGACTTTCGGAGAGCCCGCGAACGCAACCCGCACTCGCGCGCGCTTCGAGGCTGCGGGGATGCCGGTCCAGACCCGCAACCTGAGCCGCGGAGGGCGTGCATTGCAGATCGTCTATCTCGGCCCGTTCGCCGACGAGTCCCAACTGAATGCCGCCCTTCGAGCAGCAAGGGGTGCCGGGTTCCGAGACGCCTTCGTGGCGCGCTGACCCCAACGAAACCCCTCAGAAGGAGACGCCGCGCCCGAAAGGGACGCGGCGTCTCGCCTTTTCAAGAAAGAGTCGGAACGCTCTGTCAGGCGGCGCGGTTGACCAGAACGTCACCGACGCGCGCCTGTGCCCCGGCCTCGTCCAGCCCGCTTACGGCCGCAACTTCGCGGGTAAGCCGGTCAAGCGCGGCCTCGTAAAGCTGCCGCTCCGAATAGGATTGCTCCCGCTGATCATCGCTGCGGTGCAGGTCACGCACGACTTCGGCAATCGAAATCAGATCGCCGGAATTGATCTTCTGCTCATATTCCTGCGCGCGACGCGACCACATGGCGCGCTTCACCCGGGCACGGCCCTTGAGCGTTTCCATGGCACGGTTGACCACCTCGGGAGAGGACAGGCTGCGCATCCCGATCGAAGCCGCCTTGTTGGTGGGAACACGCAGGGTCATCTTGTCCTTCTCGAAGGAGATGACGAACAGCTCGAGCGTCAGCCCGGCTACCTCCTGCGTCTCGATCGAGACGATCTTGCCCACGCCATGGGCAGGGTAGACGACGAAATCGTTGGGCCTGAAATCGGATGACTTGGTCTTGGTCATGAGAAGGACGGTCCTCGTTTGAACCAGCCGCCGGAAGGCGACCGGGCGCAAGGACAAGAAGGGCGACAAACGCCGCCCCCTGACCCTGCTTTTCCTGTCAAAGCTGAGACATCCCCGGGCGAGCAGCTCCGGTTCCGCCTGTTATGCAGGCATATTGATACCACAGAATCGCGCGCAAGAAAAGTGCGCCGACTCGGGGCGATGCAATACAGGCGTTGGATGCGGGCGCTTACCCGCCTTCCCCAGGCGCATCGGAGAAATACTTCTCAAGCTTGCCGTCTTCCCCGTCGCGGCTGTCGGCCTCGGGCAGGGGTTCCTTCTTGGTGATGATCACCGGCCACTTGATCGAATAGCGGCGGTTGAACTCCACCCATTTCTCCATATCGGGCTCGGTGTCGGGCCTGATGGCATCGGCGGGACATTCGGGTTCGCAGACGCCACAATCGATGCATTCATCCGGATGGATGACGAGCATGTTCTCACCCTCGTAGAAGCAGTCGACGGGGCAGACCTCGACGCAATCCGTATATTTGCACGCGATGCAATTGTCGGTGACGACATAGGTCATGCGAGGCCTCGATATGTCCGATCATTCCACACGGTGAGGTTTAGGCCGCGGGCGCGGGTGTTGCAAGGGCCCCGCCTGCACCAGAGCGCCACCCGCGACAGGTTGCTCGTCATAGAGCAGGCGTGCCTCGGATGCGGGCCCGCGCCTGCCCCCGACTGCCCGGATCGTGAGCACGCGCACGCCCGACCGCAAGGCAAGCGTAAGAGTGTCTCCCGGGCTGACCTGCGCTGCGGTGCGCGTCACACGGACCGCGTTCACACGCGCGCCACCCCCCGCAACGAATCGGGCTGCAAGGCTTCGCGACCGGAAGATGCGCGCATGCCAGAGCCATTTGTCGATGCGGCAGCGATCGGCATCCGCGCCGCTCATGGCCATGCCGCGTGGCCCGCCAGCGCACCCATGGGGCCAGAGGCAGGGCGCGGATGGTGCCTATTTGTCGTCAAGCCTGTCCTTCAACGCCAGAAGTGCCGCAAAGGGATTGTCGGGATCGACCGGCTTTTCCGTCCGGGGCGGGCGGGCCGTGTGCACACGGGGGCCTGATGCCGACTCGTCGCGGGGGCCACGCCGAGGTGGTTTGCCCCCCTTGCCCCGTGGAGGACGGGCGTTGTCCGCACCCTCGGTACGGGCGGGCTTTCGGTCCCTTGGCGGGCGTCGCCCGCCTTCGCCCTCCGCCGGGCGTCGTCCACCTTCGCCCGAGGTCGCGCGTCGCCCGCCTTCGCCCTCGGCTGGGCGGCGGGGACGATCCTCCCGGCGGCGGCGCGGGGCCCATGTGAAAGTGTAGAAGATCTCGGTCTCGGTGGCGGCAGCATCGCCCCCTTCCGGTGCCGTCTCGCCCTCGGGTGCCGACCCGCCCTGCGGGGCCTGGGCATCGCCCGGGGGTGCATCGGCAGCCATCTGTTCCCCGGGCGTGGTCTCCGCGAGGGACTCGACCGGTGGCAGCGATCCGGCGCGGGGTGATGTTGTGGCAACGGTTTCCGCTGTATCCGGTGACGGGGCCTCGGGGGTGGGTTCTGCCCCGACCTCTGGCGCAGTCTCTGTCCCGGCCTCCGGTGCACCCGCTGGCGCGGCCCCTACTGCGGTTTCCTCACCGGCATCGGCAGCCGCTTCATTCGGGGAAGGTGCCGCGGGCGGGCGGGCCCGGGGCCGCTCGCCACGCTCGGCCGCATAGCCAAGGCCCTGCATCAGGTCGGCGAATTGCTCCAGTGTCATTCCGGTGATCGACAGCATCTCTGCACTGGCCTCGAAGCCCGCCCGGCTGTCACGGGCCCGCAGCATGTCGGCCAGCCGCTCCAGCATGTCGATGCGGATCGCGCGCGCACCAGCGGGCCGGTAGCCCGCCTGGCCATGATAACCCTCGGGAAGGCCCGGCTCCATCGGCACGGTCACAAGGCCGGGGGGAGGGGCGGAGGGAAATTCCTCCAGTCCGGCACACAGCCCCCACAGCACAAGGCGCAGGCGCGTTGGCGCGGGCTTCAGCAGGGGGGGCATGAAGATGGTGAACTGCCCGAAGCGCACACCGTGCCGTCGCAACGCGCCGCGTGCCTCCTGATCGAGGCTGCGCACCTCTTCGGAGACACTGTCCCGCGGGAGAACGCCCAGCGCCTCCACCAGCCTGAAGGCAAACCCACGCGCGAGGCCGGAAAGCGCCGGATCGTCGCGCAGGGCTGTCAGCGGCTCGAACAGGGCGGCGATGCGCCGATCGACGAAATGCTGCATCCGGCGCTGCACCCGCTCGGCCACGTCAGAACCCGCCTCCTCGTCGACAAAGGCCTGCACCTTGGGCGACAGTGCGTCGGTGCCGGGTGCAAGGCGACCGACGGCATCGCTGCACCACATCAGGCCGCCCTGTTCGGTGATGTCCATTTCGGTGTCGGGGGCATTGTACAGCCGCTCGGCCCGCAACACGAATTGCGGTCGCAGCGCCTGAACCGAGGCGGACCGGATCGCTCGGGCCTCTCCGGTGCTGTCGGAACGGTCCTGACGGAAGCGGAAACCCTCCATACGCCCGACGAACTCGCCCTCGATGCTGACCTCGCCCTTGTCGTTCACCTCGGCCACGAGGCCCTCCTTCTGCTTCAACCGCCGCATGAGCACGCTCGTGCGGCGATCGACAAAACGCTGGGTCAGACGCGTATGAAGTGCGTCCGACAGGCGATCTTCTACAGCGCGGGTCTCGGCCCGCCAATGGTTTTCCTGCTCCAGCCAGCCCCGGCGTTGCGCAATAAAGGTCCAAGTACGGATATAGGCGAGACGTTTCGACAATGTGTCAATGTCTCCCTCGGTCCGGTCGATGCGGCGGATCTGGCTGGCGATCCAGTCCTCCGGCACGCTTCCGGCGTCGTGAAGGAAGCCAAAGATGCGCGTCAGCAGGCTGGCATGCTCGCCCGGAGAGATGTTCCGGAAATCGGGGATCTGGCAGACCTCCCACAGCAGCCGCACATCCGGAGCGGCGGCGATGCGGCCGCGCACCTCGCCCAGATCGGCCAGGGCCTTGAGCGCGGCAAGGTCATCTGCCTCGCGCGTGCGCGACAGGTACGGATCCTCGGTAGAGACCTCCAGGGAATCGATCAGCGCCTCGACGGACCCGAAGCGCAGGTCGCGGTTGCGCCATTGCAGCCGCCTGACGGGGGCAAAGCGGTGCTGCTCGATCGCATCGACGGTTTCGGGGTCGAGTGCGGCCGCATCGGCGGTGGTGCCGAAGGTGCCAGCCGAAAGATGCCGCCCGGCACGGCCCGCGATCTGCGACAATTCATTGGCGTGCAGGTGACGGAAACGCCGCCCGTCGAACTTGGCCACCGAGGAAAAGGCGACATGGGTGATGTCGAGGTTGAGGCCCATGCCGATGGCATCGGTGGCGACCAGATAATCAACATCGCCATTCTGATACATGGCGACCTGTGCATTCCTGGTGCGGGGGCTGAGCGCGCCCATGACCACAGCCGCCCCGCCCTTCTGGCGGCGAATCAACTCGGCGATAGCGTAGACTTCCTCGACCGAGAAGCCAACGATCGCCGTGCGCGGACGCAGGCGCGAAATCTTGCGCACGCCGGTATGGGTAAGCTCGGAGAACCGCTCGCGGCGCAGAAAGCGCACGCCGGGCACCAGCCCCGCGATAACCGGGCGCATCGTATCGGATCCGAGAAACAGCGTCTCGCGCAGCCCCCGTGCCGCAAGCAACCTGTCGGTGAAGACATGCCCCCTCTCGGGATCGGCGCACAGCTGGATTTCATCCACGGCAACGAAATCGGCACCGATTTCCAGCGGCATCGCCTCGACCGTGCAAACCCAGTAGGCCGCCCGCTCGGGCACGATCCGCTCCTCGCCGGTCACAAGTGCCACCACCGAGGGGCCGCGCATGGCCACCATCCGGTCATAGACCTCACGCGCCAGAAGCCTCAGTGGAAGACCGATGACACCCGTGCGATGCGCCAGCATCCGCTCGATCGCGTAATGGGTCTTGCCGGTGTTGGTCGGCCCGAGGACCGCGGTGATCTGCCCGTCCGAGCCTGTCATGTCGCCTGCCTGTCCGCCGGCGCCCGGCCTGCGCGCGCTTCTGCCTCAGATAGCCTGACCGCGCGTCCGTTCCTCCAGCCGCTCGACCGACTGCATAACCGTTTCGATGTGCGGATGTATAGCCAGCGCCGCACGATAGGCCTGCAGCGCGCGCGATTCGAGGCCGATCCGTTCGTATATGGCGCCCAGCCCGGCGAGCGCTCCGAAATGGTGGGGGTTCAACGACAGGGTACGGGCGATATCCTCGACCGAAAGGCCGTATTCGCCCATCGCATACCAGGCGGTGGCCCGGGCGTTCCAGCCCTCGGCAAAATCCGGGGCCTGCTCCACCAGTGCTGTGAGGTGATCGATGGCGGCCTCGTAGTCGCGTGCGCGAATGGCATTACGACCGCGGCGCAGCAGGAGGTCCATCGAGGAAGAGCCCGAACGCGACCAGGCGCGGGTGATCTCGACCTCGACCCGGGGCCAGTCTGACGTGTCGGGATCGGCAAGTTGCCGGTACAGATCCTCAAGCGGCTCGCCTCCGGCGGCGTGCGACGCATGTGCCGAAAGCCCCAGCGCGAGCGCTGCCGCAACGAGAAGGTTGGCAAGGCGAACGAAAGCGATCATGACGGGAGTGTAGCGCATCGCGCGCGAAAATCGAGTGCGCTGCCAGGTGGCGCTCCCGTGAGTCGGGAATTGCTGCGTCGGCAGGCGGAACACCGCGGTTTGGAGGACGAAATGAGCGAAGTGATCCAGGCGGCGCTTGCCGCATTGTCCGAGAAGATGCCCCAGGGTTTCGACGGTTCGGTGACGTTCCGGATAGAGGACGAGGGTGCGATCGTGGTCGATTCCGACGGCGTGCGCGCCTCGGACGAAGAGACCGACTGCACACTCTCCGCCAGCGCCGAAACGTTTCAGGCGATCCTTTCGGGCGAACTGAACCCCACCTCGGCCTTCATGACCGGAAAGTTGCGGGTCGAAGGCGACATGGGCACGGCGATGCGGCTGGGTGCAGCACTGGGCTGAACGGCACGGTGCCGGACCGCAGAGAGGCTGGGCACATGCTCGACGAGGCCCCCTTTCATGCCGATGTGGCAGAAGCCCCCGAGGGCGGGCACGTCTTCTGGCTGGCGGCCTCCGATGGTGTACGCCTGCGCGCGGGTCATTGGCGGGCCTCAGGGCAGGCCGACGACGCGCCAGGAACCATCCTGCTGCTGCCGGGCCGCACCGAATACATCGAGAAATACGGGCGCATCGTCAGCGACTTCACCGGTCGGGGCTGGAATGTGGCCGTGCTCGACTGGCGGGGCCAGGGCCTGTCCGATCGACTCTCGGCCGATCGGAACATGGGCTATGTGGGCCGCTTTTCCGATTATCAGCATGATCTTGCGGCGCTGATGGCGGCTCTGGAAGGACGCGACGCACCCGGGCCCTACTCCTTTGTCGCCCATTCCATGGGGGGGCTGATCGCGCTGCGCGCGCTGGTCGAGGGCTGCGCGGTCGCGCGCGCGGTCTTTACCGCCCCGATGTGGGGGATCATGGTCCCGCCTGCCCTCTCGGGCCCGGTCAGCTGGGCGCTGAACTCGGCGGCACGCCCCCTCGGCCTGACAGAGCGCTACGCACCGGGGACCGGACAGCAGAACTACCTTCTGACCAGCCGCTTCCGGGACAACAACCTGACATCGGATCCCGAAAGCTATGCTTATCTGATCCGTCAGGTCGCCGCGCATCCGGAACTGGGCATCGGCGGGCCCAGCATCCACTGGTTCAACGAGGCGCTGACGGAAACGCGCATGCTGCAGCGGCAACCGGCGCCCGGGCATGATGTCCGGGTCTATCTTGGATCCGACGAAACGGTCGTCGACATTTCCACCCTGCGCGAGACTGTCGCCCGGTGGGACCGGGCGGAGATGCGCATGATCGCCGGTGCGCGCCACGAGATCATGATGGAATCCCCGGCGATCAGGACATTGTTCATCTCCGAGGCGGACCGTTTCCTCCGTGAGGCATCATCGGCCTAGACCGGATTCGGCAGCGGCCGGCCCTCAAGATGCGCGGCGATGTTGGCCAGCGCCATGTGGCCCATGGATTGCCGCACATCGAGTGCGTTGGTTCCCAGATGCGGCAGGAGCACGACATTCTCCATGCCGATCAGGGCATCGGGCACGCGGGGCTCGAATTCGTAGACATCGAGGCCCGCCCCGGCCAGCCGCCCCTGCTGGAGCGCCGTGATCAGGGCAGCCTCGTCGATCACGTCGCCCCGGGCGATGTTTACCAGGATCGCATGGCCAGGCAGCGCTGACAGGATCCCGGCATCGATCAGGTGCCGCGTCGCCGGACCGCCGGGCACGGCGATCGCCAGCACGTCCGAGTCGGCGGCAAGGGCGGCCAGGTCGGCCACCTGCCGGGCAGGCACGCCCGCATCCGCCACCGGAGAGCGGTTGAAGAAGGACACCTCCATTCCCAGACCCAGATGCGCGCGGCGGGCAATGGCCCGGCCGATGCGACCCATGCCAACGATCCCCAGACGCCGCCCACCCAGATGCATGCCCAGAAGCTGGGTCGGTGCCCAGCCCCGCCACAGGCCCGCCCGCACCATCCGCTCCCCCTCGCCGGCGCGGCGGGCTGTCATCAGCATCAGGGTCAGCGCGATATCGGCAGTGGCCTCTGTCACGGCGCCGGGGGTGTTGGTGACGACCAGACCGGCTTTGCGGGCCGCCGCGACATCGATATGGTTGTAGCCGACGCCGAAATTGGCCAGCAAACGGCAGCGCGGCGCGGGCATGCCGGCAAAGGCCGCAGCTGTGAACGCATCGCCCAAAGTGGGCAGGATGACGTCATACAGGCCCAGCGCGCGGGTGGCCTCTTCCTCGGTCATTGGGGCGTCATCCGCACGCAGGGTGACCTCTCCCAGCGCCTGCGCGGCCTCCATCACGGCCTCGGGAAGTTGACGCGTGATGAGGATCGCGGCGCTCAATGGACCCGCGCCCCATCCGGCACATCACGCTCGGGCGCAAGGAGCACGATGCCGCCCTCGGCATCAGACAGGCCCAGCACCAGGACCTCGGACAGGAACGGTCCTATCTGGCGGGGCGGTAAATTCACGACCGCCAGCACCTGGCGGCCCACAAGGT
>JAFIEC010000107.1 GCA_020832725.1 Paracoccaceae bacterium
ACAACTTCTTCGCGACACTCAACGTCACCTCGATCGTAGTCGATGGACACACCGATCCGCGTGGTGGCTATGAGTACAACATGCGCCTGTCCGAGCGGCGCGCCATGGCCGTGGCGCAGATCGCCCAGCAGGCCGGCGTCCGCATCAGTCAGGTGCGGGGCTGGGGGCCAACCAAGCCCGTCGCCGCGAACAATACTGCCGCGGGGATGGCCCGCAACCGTCGTGTCGAAGTGATCTGCATCCGCTGACAAGCCTGGGGGGGCTGCCGCAATGACCATCCTGCGTGCCACGCTCGCGCTCGCCGCCGCTCTGGCTGTGGCCGGCTGCGAATACACCAAAACCGACAAGACAGTTGACCGGGGGTTCGGGCAACACAAGCATCTCAGCCAGTTGCAGGCGGGGATCTGGGTCGATCCGCATGGCTGCGATCACTGGATCATCGACGACGGGGCCGAGGGATATCTTTCGGCGCGCCTCGACCAATATGGCAAGCCGGTCTGCTCGGGCATTGCCCCACCCAATGTGGCAGTGGGCGATTTCCGCAACAATCAGGGCCGGCTCTGAGCGTGCCAGGCGCCGCTGCCGGCCTGTCAGTCAAGCGTCAATCCGCCGCTCCACGCTTCTGCGCGGGGCGGCGACTTGATTCGGCGGCGTGCACGCTCCATCATTCCCTACCGAAACCGCAGACGGGTGCTGCCCGCGATGCAGCCTACGCATGACGGAGACAGGATTGCCCGAAAGCGCGCTCACACCGCCCGTCGCCCCCGAGGATGCCCTCCAGACCCGTCTAGAATTCTCCGACAACCGCCTGCTGGCGGGGGTCTGCGGTCAGTTCGATCGGAACCTTGCCCAGATCGAGACTTCGCTCGCGGTCCAGATCGCCCGTCGTGGCAACCAGCTTGCCATCGCCGGAGAGGACGAGGCCAGGAGCCGGGCCGGGCAGATCCTCGAGGCGCTGTATGAAAAGGCCGGGCAGGGGCGGCAGGTCGAGGCGGCCGATATCGATGCGCTGCTGCGCTTTGGCACGTCCGGCGAAGGCACCGGGGCACGGGACGGTGACCAGTTCGAGTTGTTCCGTCCGGGCCCGACAGAATTGCGGACCCGCAAGAAGACGATCGAACCGCGCACCCGCACCCAGAAGGCCTATGTCGAGAATCTGCTTTCGCAAGAGCTCGTCTTCGGTCTCGGTCCGGCCGGGACCGGCAAGACCTATATCGCTGTCGCGGTGGCGGTGACGATGTTTCTGGGGGGGCAGGTCGACCGGATCATCCTGTCGCGCCCTGCGGTGGAGGCCGGCGAGCGGCTGGGCTTTCTTCCGGGCGACATGAAGGAGAAGGTCGATCCCTTCATGCAGCCGCTCTACGATGCCCTGCACGATTTCCTCCCCGCCAAGCAGCTTGGCCGGCTGATGGAGGAGAAACGCATCGAGATCGCGCCACTTGCCTTCATGCGCGGTCGGACGCTGTCCCGTGCCTTTGTCATCCTTGACGAGGCCCAGAATGCGACGGCCATGCAGATGAAGATGTTTCTGACCCGACTGGGCGAGGGCTCGCGCATGGCGATCACGGGCGATCCGTCACAGGTGGACCTGCCGCGGGGGGTGGTCTCGGGTTTGGTCGAGGCGGCGCGCATTCTGGACGGGGTAAAGGGGATCGGGTTCACCCGCTTTTCTGCAGAAGATGTTGTACGCCATCCGATGGTTGCGCGAATCATCCGCGCCTATGATGCGGATTCCGCCCGGGATGGCTGAGCCCGCGCCTGCCGCTCCGGTCGCGGGTGCTTGCGACGACGGACATCGGCTGGTCGAGGCG
The DNA here is from genome assembly GCA_020832725.1 of Paracoccaceae bacterium. Lineage (GTDB taxonomy): Bacteria > Pseudomonadota > Alphaproteobacteria > Rhodobacterales > Rhodobacteraceae > JAFIEC01. The sequence continues at coordinate 1,812 of JAFIEC010000107.1, forward strand.
CTGATCGCGGCACCGGGATGGGAGGGCGTGGCCCTCGACCCGATGGCCGAGCGGGCGGCGCGGGCAACGCTGTCGCATCTCGGGCTGAACCCGCAATCCTTCGAAATCGCGCTTCTGGCCACGGACGATGCGGGCATGATCCCTCTGAACGATCGTTTTCGCGGCAAACCCGTCGCCACCAACGTGCTGTCGTGGCCCGCGCTGGACTTGCGCCCCCCACAACCCGGCGACGCACCGCCGCCGCCCGGCCCCGATCCCTTCGGAGAAGAGCCGCAGGCGCTGGGCGATATTGCCCTGGCACTGGAGACCTGCACCCGTGAGGCCTCGGCGGCAGGCCGCCCTCTGCTGGATCATCTGGCGCATCTGGTCGTGCACGGCTGCCTCCACCTGTTGGGTTTCGATCACGAAACCGAACAGGATGCCCTCCTGATGGAGCGGATCGAGGTCGAGGTTCTTGCAACGCTGGGTGTGCCTGACCCATATTGAGCGCTGCCGGGCAGACCGGCGATTCTGGACGGGAAAGATGGGAAGTACCGAAGAGGGGTCACCTCGCGCAGCGCAGCGCGCGCATGACCCCGAGCGTGGCCGCGAGAGAGGTTTCCTCGGCCGATTGCTCGACACGCTGGGCGGCTCCTCCGAGGAAGAAGCCGCCGCTGCCGAAGAGGCGGCAATAGCCGGCACCGGGCTCCTCGGGGTCGCCAATCTTCGCAGGATGCGGCTGGATGACGTTTCCATCCCTCGCGCCGAGATCGTCGCCGTTCCCGTGGATATTCCGCTTGACGCTCTTGTGGAGGTATTCAGGGAAAGCGGCAATTCGCGCCTCCCGGTCTACGAGGGGTCACTGGACCAGCCGCTGGGCCTTCTGCTGCTCAAGGATCTGGCCCTGAGCCACGGTTTCAACGGGAACCAACACGAACTGGACCTGCGGGTGCTGCTGCGGCCGCTGATCTATGCTCCGCCCTCCATGCCGATCGGCGTTCTGCTGCAGAAGATGCGCAGCGAGCGCACGCATATGGCGCTGGTGATCGACGAATATGGCGGGGTCGACGGGCTGGTCACCATCGAGGACCTGATCGAGCAGGTGGTGGGCGAGATCGACGACGAGCACGACACCGAAGATGATGCGAGCTGGACCGAAGAATCTCCCGGTGTCTGGCTGGTGCAGGCGCGCACGCCGCTTGACGAATTCGAGCGGGCCCTGGGAGAAAGCCTGGCTGCCGGCGATGATGACGAGGAGGTCGATACGCTGGGCGGCCTCGTGTTCCTGCTGGCCGGGCGGGTGCCGGTGCGGGGCGAGATCATTCCTCACCCTGCGGGCCTGGATATCGAGATCGTCGAGGGGGACTCGCGCCGCATCAAGCGGCTGCGGGTGCGTCGCGCCGATGTGGAGGACAGGCGCGTCGCCCATGGTTGAGGCAAAGGCCAGGGCCAGTGCCGCAATGCCCTCCTGCCGTCCGGGGCGACGCGGCGGGTGATCGCGCGTCTGTCATCGCGGTGTCCCGATGTGCTGCGCGGCGGCTTGGGTGCGTTTCTCGGGGGCGCTTTGGCCGGTCTGGGGCAGCCGCCCTTCGGTCTCTGGCCGGTGGCTCTTGCAGGGCTGCTCTGGGCCGGGGCCTGCGTGCTGTCCGCCCCCGGTGGCCGCGCCGTCGCCCTGCGCGGGTGGTTTGCGGGCCTTGGGTTTTTCCTTGTGGCGTTGCACTGGATTGTCGAGCCGTTCCTTGTGGATGTCGCCCGCCATGGCTGGATGGCCCCTTTCGGCCTTGCGGGCATGACCGGGGGGCTGGCCCTGTTCTGGGCGGGCGCGGCCTGGCTGGTGCATCTTGCGGCGCTTTCCCCCCGGGCGCGCCCCGTCGCGCTGGCCGCCACGGTGTCGGGGGCCGAGGCGTTGCGGGGCGTTGTCTTCACGGGGTTTCCCTGGGCGCTGCCCGCGCATCTGTGGGCAGGCACGCCCGTTATCCATCATGCGCAGGTGACCGGGCAGGACGGGCTGGCGCTGCTGACGCTGCTGGTGCTGGCGCTTCCCTTCGTGCTGGCCCGCCGCTGGCGCCGCGCGGGTGTGCTGGCGGCGGCTGCTGCCCTGGCAGTCTTCTGGGCGGGGGGGCTTTGGCTTGGTGCGCGGCCGGTGCTTCCGGACGGGCCTTCGCCGCTTGTTCGGCTGGTGCAGCCCGACGCGCCGCAGCACCTGAAGTGGCGTCCCGATATGGTGCCGCTCTACTTCGCGCGGCATCTCGCGCTGAGCGCCCGGCCGGCCTCGGCGGAGGGGCCACCCGATCTGGTACTGTGGTCGGAGACGGCGGTGGAGTTCATTCTCGAATTCCCGGGCGACGCGCTTGACCGCATGGCGGCTGTCCTGCCGGAGGGGGCGCTTCTGGCTTTTGGCGTGCGCCGGTTCGAAGGCGGGCGGGTGTTCAACTCGCTGGCGGTGATCGACGGGTCGGCCGATGTGACCCATGTCTATGACAAGCACCATCTTGTGCCGTTCGGTGAATACATCCCCTTTGCGGACCTGGCCGAGCGGCTGGGGCTCACCGGCCTTGCCGCAGGGGGGCTCGGCTTTGCCGCCGGCCCGGGCCCGGCGCTGCTCGATCTCGGCGCATCCGGGATTGTGCTCCCGCTTGTGTGCTACGAGGCGATCTTTCCCTATGCGGTGTCCCGCGCAGCCCGGCGGCCCGACTGGATCCTGCAGGCCACGAACGACGCCTGGTTCGGCACCTTCGCCGGTCCGAGGCAGCACCTCGCATTGGCGCGCATCCGCGCAATCGAGCAGGGGTTGCCTCTGGTGCGCGTCGCCAATACCGGGATCAGCGCGGTGATCGATGCACGGGGCAACATCGTCGCAGCGCTGCCGCTGAACGAGGCGGGCATCATCGATGCCAGGGTTCCCCGTGCAGCCGTGCCCACCATCCACGCGCGTTCGGGCCGCTGGCCCTTTCTGGCAGCGCTGGCCCTGGTGCTGGCGGCGCTGGCCGCATGGGGGCGAAGGAGGCCGGGTTGACGGGCCCGGTCTTCCACGAGGGGATTGACGCGCCCCCCTGCAGCGGATAGCTGCCTCCGACCACCCGTTACAACGGCTTCCTGGCGTGACGGGGCAGAACCCAATGGAGCACTTCCCATGAGCCGTCAGAACTATGTCTTCACTTCCGAGTCTGTCTCGGAGGGCCATCCCGACAAGGTGTGCGATCGCATCTCCGATGCCGTGCTCGACTTCCTCCTGAACGAGGATCCGATGGCGCGCGTCGCCTGCGAAACCTTCGCGACCACGGGACTTGTCGTGATCGGCGGCGAGATCGGATTGCCCGACCGCAACGGTCGCCCTGGCCACGAGCGCCTGAAGGACGTGATGGGCCGCATTCCCCAGATCGCCCGCGACTGCATCCGTGACATCGGCTACGAGCAGGAGAAGTTCCACTGGAACACCTGCCATGTGCTGAATTTCCTGCACGAGCAGTCGGTCGACATCGCCCAGGGCGTGGAGCGCGAGGGGGCGGGCGATCAGGGCATCATGTTCGGCCATGCGACCGACGAAACGCCCGAGCTGATGCCCGCGCCGATCCTTTATTCCCACGCCATCCTCCGCCGCCTGGCCGAGGCGCGCAAATCGGGTGCGGCGCCCATGCTGGGCCCCGACGCCAAGAGCCAGCTGTCGGTGGAATATGTCGATGGCAACCCGGTGGGCGTGACGCAGATCGTCGTCTCCCACCAGCATCTCGACCCGAACATGAGCAGCGGGGACGTGCGCGCCGTGGTGGAGCCCTATGTCCGCGAAGTGCTGCCCGAGGGCTGGATCAGGGACAACACGGTCTGGCACGTGAACCCGACGGGCAAGTTTCTCATCGGCGGTCCTGATGGCGATGCCGGTCTGACCGGCCGCAAGATCATCGTGGACACCTATGGCGGACGCGCACCCCATGGCGGCGGGGCCTTCTCGGGCAAGGATCCCACCAAGGTGGACCGCTCGGCGGCCTATGCCGCGCGTTATCTGGCCAAGAACGTCGTTGCCGCCGGGCTGGCGCGTCGCTGCACGATCCAGCTGTCCTATGCCATCGGCGTGCCGGAGCCGCTGTCGATCTATGTGGACACCTACGGAACGGGCACCGTGCCCGATGAGGCGATCGAGATCGCGGTGGCAGGGTCCATGGACCTCACGCCATCGGGGATCCGCGCGCATCTCAGCCTTGACAGGCCGATCTATTCCCGGACGTCGGCCTATGGCCATTTCGGCCGCGAGCCCGAGGCGGATGGCGGCTTCTCCTGGGAGAAGAACGATCTGGCCGAGACAATCGCCGCGAAACTGCCCTGAGGCGCCCGCGGGCCGGGGGCCCCCCGGACAATTTATTATTAGCCACCCCCCCCCGCCCCCCAAAAAAAGGCCCCTGGGAAGGCAGAACCCACCGCCCCCCC
>JAFIEC010000111.1 GCA_020832725.1 Paracoccaceae bacterium
CGTCGGCCGAGGCCGGATAGGCATCGACCTCGTCGAGGAACACATAGCGCGCAGGCATCGACCGCAGGCCGGTCGCGCTGTTTGCGCCCGTCAGCACCAGAATGCCGCCGGGAAACTCCTTCGACAGCATCGAGTTGCCCGCATCCCGCGAGCGGGCGGGGCTCACGCGCTCCTTCAGCGCCGGGCTGTCCTCGATCAGCGGGTCGATCCGGCCGCGCGAGGTGCGCTTGGCCATTTCCACTGTGGGCAGCACCGCGAGCATCGGGCCCGGCGCATGATGGATGACGAAGCCGATCCAGTTGTTCCCGGCCTCGGTCGCGCCGACCTGTGCGGCCTTCATGAAGGAGATGCGCTGCGCCGGGTGGCTGGGGGACAGCGCATCCATGATCACGCGCAGATAGGGCGTGCGCGCGGTGCGGTACCGCCCCGGCTCGGCCGAGGCGCGCGACGAGAGCCAGCGATGCGCATCGGCCCATTCCGAGACGGTCAGGTCGGCGTCCGGGCGCATGCCCCGCCGCCAGGCGCGCAGGATGTCCTCCGCGCCGTCGAAGCCGAGGTCGAGCCCCTCGGTCAGGTCGTTGTGTGGCAGCTCAGCCTCGGTCATGCCCTGCATCCCGTATCACTCCGGGGCGCATCTCAAGGCTCGGCGCGATGCTCAGAACGGGCTTTCGATCTCCACGCCCGTTGGTTCGAAATCACTCACATTTCCGGTCACGACAATTGCGCCCTGCGCCAACGCAGTTGCGGCAATCTGGAGATCGGCGCCGTTGTGGCCGATGCGCGCCGAGAGCCTGCCCCAGATCCGGGCCTCTTCGGCCCCGAATGGCAGGAGGCGGTCGGCAAAGAGCAGGCTCGTGCGATCGATCCAGCGGCGAAGGTCAGTGGCGAACCCTGGATTGCGGTCTTCCTGCAAGGCAATGCCACGCTCGATCTCGCCCAAGGTCACGACGCTGATGAAGAGCTGATCCTCGGGTTTGGCCCGCAGCCAGTCTGTAACTTGCGGAGCGCGATCAGGACGGCGCAATGCCGACAGCACATTGGTGTCGATCAGATACATCAGAGCGCGACCGGCCGGGGTTTGACCCGGGCGCGCTCGATGTCTTCAGCGGGGAAGGCAATTAAATGGTCAACGAACGACCCTCTCGACCGTTGCGCGTCCGAGAGAAGCTGATGGTATTCGGACGCGGAGAGGATCACGACAGCAGGCTTGCCGCGCCGTGTCACTTCCTGCGGGGTACCTGCCAGCGCCGCGTCTACCACCGTGCTGAACTTGTTCTTTGCATCCTGCAGTGTCCACATGGGCCCACTCCTAGCCATCTGCCTAGCCAGATACTAGGCGCTGCAGCGGGCAAAGTCAAAACTGTCATCCAAGCGAGACCCGGAGGTCGGAGAGGGCGTCGAGCTGCTCTCGGACATGGGTTTCCAGCACCCTCTGCAGGATCGCAGTCTCGATCGTCACGGCTGTGCCCGAGGCCTTCTCCATCTCTGCGGACAATTGCGCGGCCATCAGCGCGGCCACGCGGGTGGGCCAGGTGACCCAGGTATCGCGCTCCTGGCGCGCGAGGCGGAACACCAGCGTCTCGGCGCGCGACCGATCCACCAGCACGCCCTTCTTGCGCTGGATCGACAACTGCCGTTCCTGCGCCTGATAGACCGTCAGCGCGGTGCGGGCCTTCAGATAGGACGTGCTGTCGCCGGGGCCGGAGACAGCGCCCTCGCCCGTGCTGCCCCGCGACCGCATCTGCTGGTCCGGATCCGTCATCGCGCCGCGGCGGACGTCCGAGGCGGCAGCGTTGATCGATCCGTCGGCAAAGAGCACCAGGCGACCGTTCTTGCGCGCCTTCTGCACCGCCCCGCGCGAGAGGCCGGAATGGGCGGCATAGGCGCGTTCGGACAGACCTTCCATGGCGCTGTGATGATCCTCAAGATATTGCAAATAAACAGGAAAGTCTGCCTAATTGAGTTGATTACACTCCCCGATAGAGCGATTCCTTGTCTCACGAAGCGGGTGCATCGCGCCCCGCCAGACAAGGATCAAAGCCATGCCCCAGCGCAAACCGAACGCTGACGCCGACCGCGACGCGCAGCTGCTGGAGATCGCCCAGCGCCAGTTCCGTATCGAGACGCTCGAGACCCGCAACCGGGACCGGCTCGATTTCCACGATGTCGCCGTCTGGGCCATCCGCGCCGCGCTCGAGGAAGCCTTCGAGGCCGGACGCCGCGCCGACCCCACTGACACCCAACCCTGAAGGACCATGACCATGACCGCCACCACCACCATTCGGATCGACCATGCCGCGCTGCCGGAGCCGCTGAACCGCAAGGACCCGGACGCTGCCGCCCGCATGATCGAGGCCGCGCTGCGCGATGAAGGCATCACGGCCGACGCCTCGGATGTCATCTCGCACATCAAGATCGAACTGCCGACCACCCAGCTTGCTGCTGCCAGCACCATGCTGGCGAGCCTCCATTTGATCTGAGGGGGCGACCATGAGCACCCGCGCGCAGATCGCCATCCAGATCGGGCCCGAGCAATGGGCCCATGTGTACTGCCATTTCGACGGCTACCCCTCGCACATGCTGCCCGCGCTGGCCCCGTGGACACCCGAGGACATCCTCGCCGCGAAGGAAATCCGGCAGGTCCGGGCGGATGAACTGGACTGTTTCGACCCGCCCCGCGCGCCAACCATCCTGCCGCGCCCGACCTGCGAGTTGTGCCACCTGTATGTCTGGCAGGACGGGGGATGGGTCGAACTTGATCCCGAAACCCACGCCCCCGAAGGATCAGCGCAATGACAATGCTCTCCCTGAACTGCCTGTCCGAGGGCGAAACCCTCACTGACGTCATCCGCCGCGAATGCGCCATCGGGTTTGATCTGCGCTTCTGCCGCAGCGTCGCCGTGTCCGAGCATGACCGCGACACCATCACCTGCGACCCGACCGAGGCCGAGTTCGCGACGCTCTCAGCCCTGACCGATCTGGGCGAGGCCATCGCCATCCATGACGCCGACCTGACCAGCGCCGGGGCGGATGAGATCGCGGCTGTCGCCCGCGCGCTGTTCGTGGCCTTGGTCAACGCCCGCCGCGATCCGCCCGATGCCGCCCAGCGCCACGAGGCGGATCAGGCGGCGCTGATCGATCATCATCGGATCGAATGAACGGAAATCACTGATATTGCTCTGATTTTCCTACGATAATCGCCGCGACGGAGCGATGGTTATCGCACGGAAACGATGCAACTCACCACGGAGCCACCACGATGACACGCCTCAACCCCATACCAACCCCGCGCCATGAACTCCGCGCCGAGAAAGCGCGCCGCAACCGCGAAGCCGCCCTCAACGCCTTCATGGGCAAGAAGGCCGAGATTGACGAGATGCTCGCGCGGCTGCAGGCGCTCAGCGACGAGCACTTCGACTGCCACCCC
>JAFIEC010000444.1 GCA_020832725.1 Paracoccaceae bacterium
ACAACTGGAGTCCAGCTAGACCACTGATTTTTAGAAACTTTCAGGCAATCCGGGGTGGACTCCGACCGGGGTGGACTCCCAAAAAAATCGCCCTGACGCTAGCGAAATTGCGCGCTGCGCCCCCCAGCATACGAAGTGCACAGAAAGGAACCCTAAAAACAATGCCTTAGCTGCAGGCGGAGAGAGTTTTTCCGGTCAAGCGGTGGGCGCTTTTCCATGAAAACCCATCTCGAACCCGCGTTTACAACACGGTTTTCCCCGACGTGCGGTGGGCATTTGCCCCTCGCAAACTGGCAGCATCACGGTGCAACCACCCTTGTTTGTGTCAAACTGGTCACCGGCTGGATTCCTGCCTGGACTCCGGCATCCACCCAAGGGTCCACCACGCAAAAGGGGAAAGCTGCTTTCCGCAAACTCTCCCCATCTTATAGAACTTATAGCACGGGTATGTTGCATTTGTCGAAAAGAAAAGTGTTGCAACACATTGGAGTCATTCGACAATGATCCGAGCACGCTGCGTTTTGCCCGCGCTTTAGTGAATGGGGCTGTGAACGCGCGCAGGGCCGAGTGGCGATGCGGGCATCAGACCGTCGCAATGGGCGGGGAGCGGCCTGACGGCGTTGTGGTGTGGCACATGCGGCTGAGTAGCCACTCGAGCAGACGGCAGCGCGATGATAGACTGGGGAGTAATAGTCAGATAAGTAACACTCAGCGAGGGAACAGATGCCATCATTGAAAACAAATCTAGTTAAAAGAATTGATCGACTACCGAAGCCCACCAACACAGCTGACGCCATGCAGCCACTGTTCGAAGCGGTCAGCAACTCGATCCACAGCACTCAGGATAGGTTCAAGGACAACGTCGCAACCCAAGGGAAAATTTCAGTCACACTGACTATGGCAAGCAGGAAGTCGCCGTCAAAGATCGTGATTGAAGACAATGGTGTCGGGCTCGACGGCACGAACTTCGACGCGTTCACTACCACTGACACCGACAACAAAATCGCACGCGGCGGCAAAGGCGTAGGTCGACTATTGTGGCTCGATTGCTTCGAAGCAATCAAAGTATCCAGCACCTCCATTGAGATTGGTGGCCCGAAGTACCGTAGGTTTCGCTTTGTATTGTCACAAGCCGATCAAATACAGGATTATGAAGAGGGCGAGCCCGAGAGCACTGCCGCCGACAGCGGAGTATTCATTGAATTCGATGGCATCAGGGACAACGGCTATAAGGCCAAATTCCCCGGTCGTCCGGCCTACGTGTTTCAGCATTTTACTTCGCACTTCTTGCCAACCTTCATCGGATCACGCTCGCCGCGCATCACGGTACACTGCGGTGACGAAACTCGTCATTATCCGGACGAAATAAATTCAATCATCCACCGCCGAGAAAGCATAGAGAGTATACCCACTACTGAATATGGAACGCTTAAGCTAACGCTAATGGAGTGTGACAAAGTTGCAAGCGCAGATCTTCAGGGGTCGCATTTTGTCCATTTCATAGCGCACGACCGAACCGTTCATTCTCAAAAAATCGACGGCAAACTGGGCTTGAAGTACTTTGGCCCAAACGAAGATCGGGTCTTCCATGCCGTCCTCACGGGCAATTTTCTAGACGACAACGTCAACCAAGAGCGCACAAAATTCCAGTTCGAGGACGCCGTTCTCGATCGAATAGTGAGCGATGTCTGTACACCACATATCGAGAAGTTTCTGGAAGGACCGCTGATAGCGCTGCGCCAAAACCAGCGAACGCGGGTCAAGGCGATTACCGAATCCTACCCGTCTGTTGCTTTCGGCAACGTCGACGAACTTCAAGAAAAGCTGCCTTCGGGTGAGCTAAACGATGACGCGATCTTCGGGCATCTCTCGCGTGAACGCTATCGCCGCGATCAGCGACAAGCAGAGAAAATCCGCGAAGTTCTTCAGCGTTTGAAGGAGCCTGCTGTCGACATCAATTCTTTCGCGAGCGCAATCAAAGCAGCTGGCATGGCAATTGAGGAAGCCGAACAGAAAAGCCTCGCGGAGTACATCGTTCGCCGAAAGGTCGTGCTAGACTTTATAGAGATCCTTTTGGAAAAGGTGCGCGACGACACTCGTGACAGCAGTTATCAGCGCGAAGAAATACTGCATTCGTTCATTTGCCCTCTACGGGTCAACACTCTATCCGATGGTACCAGAAAAATCGTACCGGCTGCATCTCACGATCTCTGGATAATCGATGAGCGGCTGACATTCGCCCAGTATTTCAGCTCTGATGAGGAATTCCAGAAGCTCTCTGACGCGATCGCCAGTGACGATCGGCCAGACGTCTTGATTTTCGATCACGTCCACGGGCTGCGTCAAACTGACGATCCCTCACGCGTATTACTGGTTGAGTTCAAGCGCCCGGGTCGGACCAGCTATGCTGCAGACGAAAACCCTCAACACCAAGTCGAACGTTACGTACGTCAGTTGCTAGAAGGAGGTAAGCTTGACGTTAAGGGGCGCCCCATTAAGCTGAAGGAGGACACCGTCTTCTACTGCTTTATAGTTGCCGACATTGTGGGCAAGATGGACGAATGGACCTATTCGTGGGATCGCACGGCCGATGGTCGTGGGCGTTTCTACCAACCGCGATCCGGTTTCAAGGGTTCGATTGAACTCATCGCATGGGATACGCTTCTAAGTGATGCACGCGAGCGAAATCAGGCCTTCTTCGATCGCGCTGGGATCTCAGGCAAAAGTTTCTTCGTTGAGGCCCAAGATGCTTCACATCAGCGTCTTCGGGCAAGCTCTGAAACTGACTCCAGCACCATTGCGCCAGCCAACGCGCCTGTGACCTAATCTCAGTCAGGAGAGAAATGGGTGTAGAGCGGCTTCGGCCGACCGCAGCGTACCGCATAGCCACCACAATTGTGGCGTCGCTCATCGAGTGTTGTCTTTGGGCGTGAGGGAAGTAGCAGCCATGGACGGCGAGCGGCCGCTATGGGCCGAACACGACGATCAGCCCGCATGAGGCGGACGACACCGCAACGGACGCTGCGCGAGAAAGATGGTATCCGTCCGGTCTGACTGGCGTTGACTTATTGAGCCGTCCAGTTCCAGGGCATCAGCTCTTCGATATGGGGCATTTTGTGATCTGCGACGCGGGCGAGGACCCAGCGCAGCCAGGCTTCGGGATCGACACTGTTCATGCGGCAGGTTTCAATGAGCGTGTAGGCGATGGCTGCGGCGTTTCCGCCACCCTTTGATCCCATGAACAGATAATTCTTGCGCCCGAGAGTCACCGGTCTGATTGATCGCTCGCACCCAAGTTCGGCAAAATCGGCCGATATTTTGCTCGATCGGCGTGACCGCCTGAGTCATATCAATGAGTTAGTGGTGCAGGTTTGGCAAACCTCTGTAGTCACACGCTGATCTTATAATATATCTTGTTGAACATGCTTTAAGGAGATATTCTGTAGGCATGTTTGTGCGGATCAATAAAAGCGGTGGGCGGCGTTACCTGCAGGTTGTCGAGTCTTATCGCAACGAGGCCGGTCAGCCGCGCCACCGAGTTGTCGCCAACCTTGGGCGCATCGATGGCATGGAAGATGGTCATCTCGACGCCTTGATCCGTGGACTATGCCGCGTGGCCGGACGTGATGAACCCGCAGCACCAGAGATCACACATGCGCCGGCAAAGGCGTTTGGAGATGTCTTCGCACTTCACGCGCTTTGGAAAGATCTGGGTTTTGATCGCGCTCTGGGCCGCGCGCTGCGATCCGGAAAGCGGAAGCTGGATGTCGAAGCGCTTGTTCGAGCCATGGTCTTCAACCGCCTGTGCGACCCTACAAGCAAATTGGGCTGCCTGCGCTGGCTCGATACCGTGGCCATGCCCGAGATGCCCGCCAAGGTCGAGCATCACCACCTCCTGCGCGCCATGGACGCGCTCATGGACAATGTCGATCGGGTGGAGGCCGAGCTGGCCCGTCAGATCCGACCCCTTGTGGACCGCGATCTGACCGTGGTCTTCTACGATCTGACCACCGTGCGCATCCACGGGGAGGGCACGGTCGAGGAAGACATCCGCGCCTATGGCATGAACAAGGAAACGGGCGGCATTGCCCGCCAATTCGTTCTGGGCGTCGTGCAGGCCGCCGAGGGCCTTCCGCTCATGCACACCGTGCATCCGGGCAACGTGGCCGAGACCAGGACCCTGCAAGCCATGTTGGCCACCGTCCTGCAGCGCTTCCCCATAGAGCGCGTCATCCTGGTGGCTGATCGCGGGCTCCTGAGCCTGGACAACATCGATGCCCTGACATCTCTGGCCAAAGAGGGTGGGCG
>JAFIEC010000130.1 GCA_020832725.1 Paracoccaceae bacterium
TGGCCACGGGCGGCATCTCGCATGTCGTCGGTGCCGTGGGCGTGGACCGCAACGACCAGGCGTTCGACGCGCGGTTCCTGGAGGCCTTTGCCGAGGGCGATCATGATCGCATCACCGCCATTTCCGAGGCGGAGATCGACGCAGCCGGCAACGGCACCCACGAGATCCGCAACTGGGTCGCGCTTGCCGCCGCCATGGCACCCGATCGCCCGCGTGTGCTGAACGCGCTCCCCTTTGTTCCCGGCTGGAATGCCGGGGTCCACCAGTTCCTGTGGGACGCACAATGACGGATCTCGCGCTCACCCAGTTCCTGATCGACATCTCCCGAGGGCAGGCGAAGGCCCGGTTCGCAGAGAATCCCGAAGCGGTGCTTGCCGAGTGCGATCTGCCCGAGCGACAGATCGCTGCCATCCGCGAACAGAGCATCGCTGCCCTCTGGGCAGACGGGGCGCATCCCATGTCGCTGCTGTATTTCGCACGAAGCTGCGGCTGGAGCGCCCAGAAGTATTACGAGTGCATCTCGCAGAGCGAATCCGCAACGTCGATGACCCAGAAATGAGAAACGAGGAGGAGCGTCCTTCCATGTCCGTCAACGCAGTCGAGGTCGGCCAGCGCGCCTGGGAAACCTGGCGTCCCGGTGTCAGAAGCAGAAGCTGGTCCGGAGAGATCGACGGTGCCCGGCAGATCCGTGTCGGAGAGCAGATCTTCGAACCCGGAAGCATCGGCGTGCCGCCCCACTGGCATTACTACGAGGAACACATCCTTCTGCTTTCGGGAAAGATGCGCATCGACGTCGCCGGCACGACCCGCGAGCTCGAAGCGCCTGCCTGTGTCATCATCCCCGCAGGAGCTGTCCACAGTTTCTCCTGCATCGGCAATACGCCGATGCATATCCTGGGTGCGCTGGGCGCGCCGATACACGAGTCGTTCTTCGTGGACATGGACGAGAACGAGGCCGTCCGGGAATACGAGGCAGATTATCCCGGCGGCGCGCGGCGGCGCGTGCGGGTCGATCCCGTCACACGGCAGGTCGAGCATCTGGGCGAGATTCAGGCGCCGGCTTCCTCCCCTGCATGAAGGAATCGATCGACATCGTGATGTGCTCGGCGATCGCGGTCTCAGCGGCCTCGGCATCCCGCTCGGCGATGCGGTCCAGCAGGGCGTGATGCTCGGCCAGCACGATCTCGTTGCGCAGCTTCTCGATGCGGGCACCACTCGCGATGAGATACATCTTGCCGCGAATCCCCATCAGGATGTTGCGGACATGCGGCAGCTGCGCGATCTCGGCCATGCGCATGTGAAAGGTCTCGTCGGTGCCGAACATGTCGTTTTCGGCCGTGCCCTTTCCCGAAACGATGTTGCGCAGCTCGACGATATCGTCGTCGGTGGCGATCAGGCACAGCCGCGAGACCACAAGGCGTTCAAGGCAGATCCTGACCATCCTGATCTCCTCGATCGCGCCCTCGTCCAGCTCGGCCAGCCGAAAGCCGCGCTTGGGCAGGATTTCGACGATTCCCTCGCGGAAAAGGTCGAGCAGCGCCTCCCTCACGGGTGTCCGGGAGACTCCGAGCGACTGGGCGAAGCCCGCCTCGGAAAAGAACTGCCCCCGGGTGATCTCGCCTTCCCGGATGGCACGTCGGATTTCGAAATACGCCTGATGCGCAAGGCTCTCCGATCTGGCGAGCCGCTTGAGCGGTAGCATCGTCATCTCCAGCTTGAATACCACATACAATCCCAAGCCGGAGCAGCAAGGTCAACGTCCCTCGGGACCTCGGGAATAGAGAGATGCAATGGATCTGGAACTTTCGGGCAAGGTAGCCCTCGTCACAGCGGCTTCACGGGGGCTTGGACGCGCTGCCGCCGAGGCGCTTGCAGGGGAGGGCGTGCAGGTGGTCGCAACGGCTCGGGGGCGCGATGCCCTCGAAGAGCTGGGCGCGGCCCATGGCGGCGCCATCGTGACAGAGGTCGGCGATGTGACCGATCCGGCATTCCCCGACAAACTGGTACAGGGTGTTCTGCAGCGGTTCGGTCGCCTTGATTTCCTGATCGCCAACACGCCCGGACCGCCGACACTGCGTCCGTTCGAAGCGGAGGAAAAGGACTTCGCCGAGGCTTTCGACACGGTGTTCCATCCTGTTGTCCGGCTGATCCGGTCCTCCCGGCAGGCGCTGGGCCAGGGAGGCAATGGCCGTATCCTTGTCGTCTCGTCGACATCGGCGCGTGCGCCGAAGCCATTCCTGTCCCTGTCGGCCACAGCCCGGAGCGCATTGTGGGCATGGTGCAAATCGGCGGCGCCCGAGCTGTTCGACGACGGGGTCACGCTCAATGCCCTGTTCGCGGGCCCCCACGCGACGGAGAGACTGGCCCAGGTGCCCTCCTCTCCCAAGGCCGTGGGTCGGCCCGAGGATTTCGGACGCCAGATCGCCATGATGTGCAGCCCGTCGTGGCGTTTCACCACGGGAACGGGCGTCATCGTGGACGGTGGCGAGACAAGGAGTCTCTGATCATGTCCACGGCACTGGCTGTCACGCGCAAGGGCGAAGGCCCTCAGATGATTTTCCTTCACGGGATCGGGTCGAGCCGGACCGCATGGGACCGGATGATTACGGCCTTCAGCGGCGATTTTTCCTGCATCGCTCCGGATCTGCCCGGCTATGGTGACTCCCCCGATCCCAAAGGCCGCACACTTGCGGATTTCGCAGGCGTGATCGCAGATCTTTGCGATGGCAGGCCGTCTCACATTGTCGGCGTTTCATTCGGTGCGCTTTTGGCCATCGCGCTCGCGCGTCAGGAACCCGGACTGGTCCGCTCGCTTGTGCTGGCCGATGCCACCCTTGGGCGGGGGCACATGCCCGAGAAGGAGCGCGCCGCGTGGCTGGATGCTCGCAAGGCCCTCGGGGCTTCGCTGGCGACCGCCTCGGTAGAGCGCGGCCGGCAAATCGCCGCGCCCGGCGCCGATGACGAAACCGTCGGAGAGATCGCCCGACACATGCGCCGTGCCCGCCCGGAAGGATATCTGGCCGTGGCCGAAGCCATCGCTGCAACAGACGCCGGGCCCTGGCTTTCGGAGATCGACATGCCCACGCTTGTGGTTTTCGGGGAGCACGATTCCGTCACCGGCCGTGCCGTTTCCGAAACGATCGTCGCCCGCGTGGCAGGCGCACGACTGGAGCGGCTTGCCGGGGCAGGCCATGCGCCACATGTCGAGCGCCCCGAGGCGTTCGGCCGGTGCATCCGGGATTTCCTGTCCGCCCAGTCCGCATAGTCCCAGCCCTGTCCATCGCGATGATCCCTCGGGCTGTCTCCCGGCCCATTGGTCAACGAATTGCCGATGGCCGGAGCCGTCGCCGCTGCCATGCGTCGCGGCCAACGGCACGCCCATGCGGATGTCAAGCGAATTAGATGCCTTGCGAAATCGGCACGCGGGCCTAGAACTGGACGAAACAGGGGGTTGCACGTGGGACAATCGCTTCCCGTAATTGATGCCGAAGCCTTTGCCCGTACAGCAAAGCTCTTTGCCGAAAAGCGCAGCACCCTCGCTCCCGAGGCTGTCCGGACGCTGGCGGGGGTCATCGTTGACAGGCTTGCCAGGGCCGCACAGGGCATGCCCCGCTTCGAGGGCGTCGAGGTCGCCGACGACAGCATCGCGGCGTTCTGCGATGCGCTGGTCCAGGCCGAACCCGATGCAGCGCTCCGCTTCATGGAAGAGCGACGCGCCGAGGGCATGACCCGTTACGGGATGTACCTCGGCTATATCGCGGCAGCGGCCAGGGCCCTGGGCGAGCGGTGGGAGCGCAACCAGCTGTCGCTGGAAGGGGTCACGATCGGCACCGGCCATCTTTATGCCCTGATGCGCGCGCTGCGGGCCGAGGCCCTGTCGGAACGTCCCGTCTTCGACGCACGCCGCTGCGCGCTGTTCGCCGCCGTCCCCGGTGAGCAGCACGGCCTCGGTATCACGATGGCGGCCGATCTGTTCCGCGAGGCCGGCTGGGATATCGACCTGCAGGTGGAGACCGATCACGACAGCCTGATCGCGCGCGTCGAGCGTACAAGGCCGCCGGTCATCGGCCTGTCGTTGAGCACCGAGAAGCGGCTGGAGGATCTTGTCCGCCTCGTGGTGTCCCTGCGGATCGTGGCCCCCCATGTGCTGATCGGCGTTGCCCCTACGGGATCTCTCGACGGCAACAGGGTAAGCCGCCTGGTCGATATCGACCTGCTGTTCGGCGATGCACCCAGCGCCTGCACCGATCTCGAGCGGCTGATCCGTCTGCGCGGCTGACATCATCCCGAGCGCCCGGTCCGCGCAGCGCGCCGCTTTCCGGGCGGCCTCGTCCTCGCCATCCCCGCGCATGTTGCCGAACGACAACGCATTCCCCATCCGGGGGGCTCCTGTTTGCTACTGCCGCCTCGACCGCGACCATGGCAGCGCCTGACCTCCGCACATCAGGAGGTTGCAGTGGCGGGGCGTGTCTGATTGCCTCGGGGATACAAACCGCGAGCAGCCGACATGACAGCCCAGCAGGTTCTGATCTTCGCCATCCTTGCCGCCACCATGGCGCTGTTCCTTTGGGGGCGCTATCGCCACGACCTGGTGGCGATGCTGGCGCTGATGGCCTGCGTTCTGACGGGGCTGGTGCCGGCAGAGGGGGCCTTTGACGGCTTCGGCCATCCCGCCGTGATCACCGTGGCCTGCGTTCTGGTGCTCAGCCGCGGGTTGCAGAATTCGGGCGCGGTGGACTGGCTGTCCCGGGCGCTGCTTCCGCGCAGGGCCGGGCGCGTGGGCAGCATGGCGGCGCTTTCAGGGCTGGGCGCGGCATTGTCGGGCTTCATGAACAACGTGGGGGCGATGGCGCTTCTGATGCCGGTTGCGATCAGGCTGTCGGGGCGGCTGGGGCTTGCGCCGGGGCAGCTTCTGATGCCGCTGGCCTTTGCCACGATGCTGGGTGGCATGATCACGATGGTCGGCACGCCGCCCAATCTCATCGTGTCGGGCTTTCGGGCCGAGGCGGGGCCCGGCCCCTTCGGCATGTTCGACTTTGCCCCGGTGGGCGGTGTCGTCGCGCTGGTCGGTGTGGTGTTCGTCGTGCTGATAGGTTGGCGGCTGGTGCCCGCGCGCAAGGC
>JAFIEC010000145.1 GCA_020832725.1 Paracoccaceae bacterium
GAGGGCGACGTAGAAAATGGCCAGATCCCCCCCCATGCTCGCCACCACCACCGCCATCGCCAGGATCACCAGACCCAGCGCCACGATCTTGCGCGCCCCCTAGCGCGCGATCAGGTGCCCGGTGAAGAACGAGGGCACATACATCGCCAGCACATGGGCCGAGACGATATCGGCGGCGATGCGCGTATCAAAGCCGCAGCCTACCACCGCCAGCGGGGTGGAGGTCATCACCAGGTTCATGAGCGCATAGGAGACCATGCCGCAGATCACCGCGACCGCGATCACGGGCGTCGACAGCAGCTCGCCCCACGAACGGGCTGCGGGCGCATCGGCGGCAGGCTTCTCGGGGCGGGGAATGTCGAGAAAGGGAAACAGCACCAGTCCCAGCAGGTTGACCCCGATCACCGCAAGGTAGGTGCCGAGAAAGGGCACGACATAGGCATCGGCGGTCAGCTTGACGATCTGCGGCCCGATGATGGCCGAGGCCAGTCCGCCCGCCATCACATAGGAAATCGCCTTGGGCCGGAACCCCTCGGAGGCGGTATCGGCGGCGGCGAAGCGGTAGAAACCCTGCGCCGACATGTAGATACCGGTGAGGTAGGAGCCCACGAGAAACACCGGGAAGGAGGCTGTATAGAGGCCCCAGGCCCCGATCACCGCGCCCAGCCCCCCGCCCAGCGTGCCCACCAGGAACCCGGCGCGCCGCCCGTAGTGCTGCATCAGCTTCGAGAGCCAGGGCGCCGTGGTCATCGAGCCGAAGACGATGAGCGAGATCGGCAGGGTGGCAAGGCAGGCATTCGCCGCCAGCGACTGCCCCGCCAGCCCGCCGATGATGAAGATCATCGGCATCTGCGCGCCCAGCAGCGCCTGGGCCAGCACAAGAACGGTGACATTGCGCCGCGCGCGCGTATCGGGGGCGGTGCCGGAGGCTGTGGCGCTCTTCATGCAGGATTGCTAGCCTGCCACCCGGACGGGTGCAAGCGCAGGCGGCGCGCGTCCCTCCGCGCTGCGCCGGGTGCGGCCGGGCGATGCGTATTTGAAGACGAGAGTGGGACAGGCACATGCGCATCATCAAGACCGAGGCCGATGTGGCCGAGGGGGCTGAATGGCTGGCCCGGACCGAGCCGCGCTTTGCCGAGGCCTTGCGGCTGACCGGGCCGCTGCCCCTGCGCCGGCGGGAGGACGGCTTTCGCGCATTGCTCGATGCCATCGTCAGCCAGCAGGTCTCGGTCGCGGCCGCCGATGCGATCTGGGGACGGCTTGACGAGGCGGGGCTGACCGGGCCCGAGGCGCTGCTGCATGCCCCCGACGAGGCGCTGCGGGCCTGCGGGCTGTCGCGCCAGAAGATCGGCTATGCCCGGGCCCTTGCGGGGGCGGGCATCGATTTCGCGGCCCTGCGCGGCGCGCCGGATGAGGCGGTGATCTCCCGGCTGGTGGAGGTGCGGGGGATCGGGCGCTGGACAGCCGAGATCTATGCGATGTTCGCCCTCGGCCGGGCGGATGTCTTCGCCCCCGCCGATCTGGCCCTGCAGGAGGCTGCGCGGCTGCTGTTCGATCTGCCCGAGCGCCCGGCCGAGCGGGCCCTGCGCGCCCGGGCCGAGGCATGGAGCCCCTGGCGGGCGGTTGCCGCGCGCGCGCTCTGGGCCTATTACCGCGTGGCCCGGCAACGCGAGGGGGTGCGCTGATGCGAGACTTGAAATTCGGCCGCAGGCCCGCACGTTCGGGCCATGCCCGGCAGCTGGTGGTACTCCTGCATGGCTACGGTGCCGACGGTGCCGATCTTCTGGGGCTGGCCGATCCTCTGGGCCCGCATCTGCCCGACGCGGTCTTTGTCGCCCCCGATGCGCCCGAGCCCTGCAAGGGCAACCCCTTCGGAAGGCAATGGTTTCCCATTCCCTGGCTCGACGGATCGAGCGAGGCCGAGGCAGGCGCAGGCATGGCGTCCGCCCGGGACGACCTGCACGCCTTCCTCGATGCCCGCCTCGCAGAGGAGGGGCTGGCACCCGGAGCCTGCGCATTGGTGGGCTTTTCCCAGGGCACGATGATGAGCCTTGCTGTGGCACCCGAGCGGCAGGTGGCGCTGGCGGGCGTCGTGGGCTTTTCCGGTCGCCTGCTCGATACCGCCGCGCCCGCCCGGGCAATCACCCGCCCGCCCGTCCTTCTGGTGCATGGCGATGCCGACGAGATGGTACCGCCCGCCTGCCTGCCCGAGGCGGCTGATGCGCTGGGCGCGGCAGGGTTCGAGACCTTCACCCACATCTCGCCGGGCACCGGCCACGGCATTGCCCCTGACGGGCTGGGCGTGGCGCTGGCCTTCCTGCGCCGGGCCTTCGGGCTGGAGGCGGCCGTCCGGGGCTGACGTCGCATCCCCCCGGCCCGGGCAGGCCGTGGGCGGATGGGCACCCCGGCCAGCGCCTGCCCACAGGTCCGGCTCACAGACCCGGAAACGCAACCAGGATGGCGGCGTGATCGCTGGCATGGGGCCTCTGTGCCCCCACACCGGGCAATCGTGCGCCCGGGCCCGCGTCCCGCCCCATGCCCACCCGCAGGATGCGCGGGACCACGTCGGGAAAGGCCCGGGCAAGCGCCGGAGAGGCGAGGCACGCATCCGGGCGCGCGGGCAGGCCATCGGGCCCGCGATAGGACCAGCGCTCCTCCTCGGGCAGGCGCAGAAGCAGATCCTCGGACAGGGGGGCCAGCAGCGGTGCGATCGCCCGCTCCGAGGCCTCGCGGGCTGCGGGCTCGTTCAGATCGCCCAGAATCAGCCACCAGTCATCGGGGCCGTGATGTCGGGCGACAAGGCGGGCCACCCCCTCGGCCTCTGCCCGGCGCACGGCCCAGGCTGTGGCGGCGTCGGGGTAGGGGGCCTTGAGATGGCACAGCCAGAGCGTCAGCCGCCCCACCGCCACCCGCAGGCAATCGCGGCGAAAGAGGGGCAGGTCGCTCCGCACCCCCTCGGGGAGGGTCACACCCAGATCGGCGGCGTGCATTCGGGCGTGGCTTTCCACCTCCAGCAGGGGGCGGCGCGACATCACCGCGATGTCGCGGCCATGCCCGTCATTGCCCGGCAGGCAGGCCCGGTATGGCCAGGGCGCGGCCCCGGCGGGCAGCAGGACCCGGTCGTGGAAATGGTCCAGCGTGGCAGGGGCGAACACCTCCTGCAGACAGACCACATCGGCATCGGCCCCGGCGATCACGGCGGCGGTCTGGCGTCTGTCTTCGGCGTCGAGGGCAAGGGCTGCAGCCTCGTCCGCCGCCGCCGCATCGGGCCTTTCTTCGTCGCCATCCCGTGCGCCGTCGAGCCGGAAGCGGCCGCCCTTGCGGCGCAGGCGCAGGTTCTGGACGTTGAAACTCATCAGCCGCATGACGCAAGGCTAGCAGCCCCCCCGCCCGCGCACCATCCTCGGCACGCGCCTATCTGCCCGGGGCGTCGCGGCGAGGGAACACCCGTGTCGCCCGCGCCCCGCTCAGCCCCGCTCAGCCCCGCGCCTCGGCGCGCCAGAGGGCCCACCACACCCCCCAGCACTGCACAAGATCGGCGCC
>JAFIEC010000154.1 GCA_020832725.1 Paracoccaceae bacterium
CCTTCCACCACAAAGAGTACCAAGTCAACGTCGCCGATGGAGGAACTGGCCGCCCATGCCCGCGAGAACCCGGTGGTGCTGGGCCATTTCGGGGCCGGGGCGACGCCCACCGAAATCTCCATGGCAGCCCAGGAGGTGTTCGATTTCTCATGGGCCGGGGATGCCGCCTTTGACGCGCTGGATTGCAACACGCTGGCTTCGGGCGATGCCGATGTGATCAACACCACGCTGCAACTGGTTTTGCCCTGTCTGGACCAGATCACCCCCCTCGCCGCCGTGACGGTGGAGCGGATCGCGCTGCTGCCCGACACCCCGACCCTGGGCGAGCTTGCGCCGGAACTGGAGCTGGCCACATGGAACGGGCTGTTTGTCCACCGTGACGTGCCGATGGAAGCCCGCGCAAAGATCGAGGCCGCAGCCATCGCTGCGCTGCAGACCGACCGTGCCCGGCAGGTGGCCGAACAGGTGGGCGCGCAGATCTACTGGCTGGATGCCGACGCCTCCCGCGCCCTGATGGAAAAGGACGGCGCCACCATCGCGGCAATCGCCGCTATGAACGAATAGCGCCGGGCGTTCCGTCTCTGCCCCTGCCCGTACCCCGGCCCCGCAATCGCGGCCGGGGTGCCCCCATGACGATGCTGCGCGCTCAGGCCTCGGGCGTCAGGATCTCCACCTCCGCCCCCTCCCGCACTGCCGTATAGAAGCACGAGCGACGGTTGGTGTGGCAGGCGGGCCCCGTCTGCTCCACCAGCAGCAGCAGGCAATCCCGGTCGCAATCCACCCGCAACTCCACCAGACGCTGCACATGGCCCGAGCTTGCCCCCTTCTCCCACAGCGCGCCGCGCGAGCGTGACCAATAGGTCACCCGCCCCGTCGCCAGAGTGGCCGCAAGCGAGGCGCGGTTCATCCATGCCATCATCAGCACCTCGCCGGTCGCGGCCTCCTGGGCGATGGCGGGCACCAGGCCACGCGCGTCCCAGGCGATCCGTTCGGCGTCAAAGACGGCAACCTCGTCGTGCATGATCTGTCCCCCGAACAAGACTTTCCCCCGGACACCCGGCCCGGGCTGGCCCCGGGGTGCGGGTCGCGCGGCCCGGTCCCGCCGCACCGCCCCGCGTCGCGGATGGTTTGCACCGCGCGCGATCCGGGCTATCTAACGCGCCAGTGCGGCCAGGGAAACACCCGGAGACGACATGAGCGGCGAGACAGACCTGATCAAGCTCTACTCCAGACGCATCCTCGCACTGGCCGCCGAGATGCCCCATACCGCGCGGCTCTCCGCGCCCGACGCGACCGTGCGCCGCCGCGCGCCGCTGTGCGGCTCGACCGTCACGGTCGATCTGCAATTGCAGGACGGGCGCGTTGCCGCCTATGGCCAGGACGTCAAGGCCTGCGCCCTGGGCCAGGCCGCCGCGGCGGTAGTGGGGGCCGCGATCATCGGGCGCAACCGCACCGAGATCGAGGCCGCGCGCGACCAGCTGCGCGCCATGCTCAAGGACGGCGGGCCGCCCCCCGCCGCGCCCTTCGAAGGGCTGGAGGTGCTGCTGCCCGCCCGCGACTACCGCAACCGCCACGCCTCGATCCTGCTGGCGCTTGAGGCGGCCGCCGAGGCCTTTGCCCAGGCAGAAGCTGCCCGCTGCGCCTGACCACCGGTGTCGCACAGGCGACAAGCGCCTGTCACAGCCGCGTCACATCCGCCTGTCACCACAGGCGCAGGTCGGCGCACGCCCTCGATCTGGGGGCTTGCCGCAGGGCAGCGCCGAGATATAGTCGGAAGGTGTCGGGGTGGATGTCGGTCGCCCCGGCCCCCTGGGTCGGCCTCGCCGATCCTGCAGGGACAAGGGGCGCGCAATGGACGGGGATTTCAGGACAGGTTTCGTACGCGAAGCGGCAGGCTTGCGCCAGCATCCGGCACTGGTGCTGAACGCGGATTATCGCCCGCTCTCCTATTATCCGCTCTCGCTCTGGACCTGGCAGGAGGCGATCAAGGCGGCCTTCCTCGACCGTGTCAGCATCGTGGCCGAATACGACACGGAGGTGCGCTCTCCGTCGATGAGCCTGCGCATCCCCTCGGTTGTGGTGCTGCGCGAATATGTCCGCCCCGCCCGCAGCGCGGCCTTTACCCGCTTCAACCTGTTCCTGCGCGACGAATTCACCTGCCAGTATTGCGGGGCCAGGGGAGAGATGACCTTCGATCACGTCATCCCCCGCTCTCGTGGCGGGCGCACCACATGGGAGAATGTCGTGGCCTCCTGCGGGCCGTGCAACCTGCACAAGGGCGCGCGGTCGCTCCGCGAGGCGGGGATGCGCCTGCGCAAGCCGCCGCGCCGCCCCACCGCCGAGGAATTGCGCAACATGGGTCGGCGCTTCCCGCCGAACCTGCTGCACGAGAGCTGGCTCGACTACCTCTACTGGGACGCAGAGCTGGAGGCCTGAGCGACGGCAGGCACCCCGGCGCGTGCCGGGGCGCGCATGCGCCTCAGCCCATACGCTCGCTGGCGTAGGATCCGGGCGAGGCCGGGAACACCACGGTCTTGTTGCCGTTCACGAAGACCCGGTGATGGATATGGGCATGGATCGCCCGGGCCAGAACCTGCGCCTCGACGTCGCGGCCAAGGCTGACGTAATCGTCCGGGCTCTGGGCATGGGTGACGCGCACGATGTCCTGCTCGATGATCGGCCCCTCGTCGAGGTCGGCCGTGACATAATGGGCGGTGGCCCCGATCAGCTTCACCCCGCGCTCCCAGGCCTGCCGATAGGGGGCCGCGCCCTTGAAGCTGGGCAGGAAGGAATGGTGGATGTTGATGATCCGCCCCGACATCGCGGCACAGAGCCGGTCCGACAGCACCTGCATGTAGCGCGCCAGCACCACCAGCTCGGCCCCGCTCTCCTCCACCAGCTCCAGCAGCCGCGCCTCGGCCTGGGGCTTGGTGTCGGCGGTGACGCGGATGTGGTGGAAAGGCAGGTCGTGGGTCGCCACCAGCTTCTGGTAGGTCATGTGGTTGGACACAACGCCCACGATCTCCACGGGCAGCGCGCCGATGCGCCAGCGATACAGGATGTCGTTCAGGCAATGACCGAAGTTCGACACCATCAGCAGCACCCGCATCGGCCGCGCGGCATCGTGGATCTGCCATTCCATGCCGAACGGCGCCGCAACCTCGCCAAAGCCCGAGCGCAGGGTCTCGCCCGTGGTGCCGGTCTCGGCCCGGAACGAGATCCGGGCAAAGAACCGCGCGCTGGCCTCGTCGTCGAACTGCGCGGCATCGGTGATGTTGCAGCCCTGATCGGCGAGAAAGGTCGAGATCGCCGCAACGATCCCCCGGCGCGCCGCGCACCGCACCGTCAGCACATGATCGGCCATGTCCGTCTCCGTTCTGCGGCGCACGCGCCGGCCCGTGTCGGCCCGACTTGGCCTAACCCGCCGGAAAGGACAAGCCCCGCAGGCACATCCGCCCCGAACTCTCTTCTTCAGATACGCATGCGCAACCCCGCACCTCATATGTCGGCGGCGGCACGGGCGGGCGCGCCCTCAGGCAAAGGGCGTGGCGAAGTCCGCAAAGGGCGGGGCGGCCGCGTCGGCGGGTGACAGCTTCGGGGCGGGACAGCCCCAGTCGATGGGCAGGCTGTTCCAGCGCACGCGGAGCTCGGCCCGAGGCGCATGAGCCGCGGTCAGCCGGTAGAGCGCAACCGTACCGGGCAGCAGCGTGACAAAGCCGTGCAGAAAGCCCGGAGGCACCCACAGCTGGCGGCCGCAGGCCGGGGAAAGCTCCACCACGAACCAGCGCCCAAAGCCGGACGAGCCGCGGCGGATGTCCACGATCACGTCGCGCAGGCACCCCGCCACGCAGCGCACCAGCTTGCCCTGGGCATGGGGCGGGGCCTGGGCATGCAGGCCGCGCAACGTGCCCGCCGCATGCGAGAGGCTTTCGTTCTCCTGCACGAAGGGGGGCAGGCACAGCCCCCGTGCAGCCAGCGCCGGGGGCGACCATGTCTCGGCCAGGTGGCCGCGATCATCGTGGTGGCGCTGCGGGGTGATCAGCACGGGCCCCGCCAGCGATGTCATCTCGATCAGCATCTGTCCCCTCTTGCCATTGGCTGCGCCTGCCCTGCCCTGCCGGCGATC
>JAFIEC010000445.1 GCA_020832725.1 Paracoccaceae bacterium
TCGTGATCCGTGCTGGCGCTGGTGCCGATGAGGGCCTGCTGACACGGGCGATCCGGGCGGCACGGGCTGCAGCATCATGATGTTCGGTCATGGCGGGCCGGTGAAAGTCTTCGTGGCCACACGGCCAGTAGATTTCCGCAAGGGCATCGACGGCCTGGCACTGGCGGTGCAGGAGATGTTCGGGATGGACCCGTTCTGTGGGGCGGCCTTTGTGTTCCGCGCGAAGCGGGCTGACCGGATCAAGGTGCTGATCTGGGATCAGACCGGCATGGTGCTGGTTCACAAGCGGCTGGAGGGCGGCAAATTCGTCTGGCCACAGGTGCGCGACGGGGTCATGCGCATGTCCGGCGCGCAGTTCGCAGCCCTTTTTGAAGGCGTGGATTGGCGACTTGTGCGGCCGGAGCGGGCGCGGCGTCCGCTGGCTGCGGGGTGACGGGAAACTGTGCCGAAAGGCCTGTTTTTGCTGGCCTGACAGGGCATCCTGTGATTCACTTTCTGCCATGGATGCCACTGATCTTGCGCGCGAAAATGCCCTGCTGAAAGCCCGCCTCGTCGAGGTCGAGGCGACGCTGGCCGAGACGCAGGAGGCCAACCGGCGATTGCAGGATATCCTGCGCGCGGCGCAACGCGAGAAGTTCGGCAAGAGTTCCGAGAAGCTGTCGCCCGACCAGTTCAATCTGCCCTTGGAAGATGCGGAATTTGCGCAGGGCGTGCTCGAGGCTGCGCAGGAGAAGGCCGAAGCGGCGATGCAACGGGCGCGTGGTGAGGAACCGCGCAAGCCCAAGCGGAACCGTGGCCACCTGCCGTCCCATCTGCCCCGGGTCGAGCGGGTGATCGAGCCTGCCAGCACGCTCTGGTCGCCATTGGAGCGCCATTGGTCCGAGCGACAATGGCGACGGGAGGGCGCCTTGGAACGCTGGGGATAGCGCACTTCATGCCTGCCAGGTCCCTACAACCCTTGTGCAATTTGTAACGTTGCAATGCGCCCTCGTCGTGCCGGTGGCACGCCTTCGGCGTGACCGGAGGGTCGGGCGCGGCCCGGGCTGGTCGCCCGGGCGGAACCTGTAGCAGGCGTGGCGCGGAACAGTTTCCCGTTGCCGCGCGTGGGCATGGGGCGGTGTGACACTTTTACAGCAGCCTGCTAGGGCCGGATCATCACCTTGCCATCGGCTTCGGCCAGGGCGGGGGCCAGCGCCTCCAGGGCCTCGGCCAGCGGCAGGGTGGTGGCCACACGTGTCTGCCATGCCCCGCTGGCAAATCGCTCCTGCGCCTCGGTCACGGCACGGATGCGTGCCTCGTCTCCGGCACGGCGCAGCCAGTCCGACAGCCAGAAGCCCTCGATCTTCTTGCCCATGAAGATGAACTGTCCGGCCTGATCCAGCGCTGGCGCGGCCTGATCGAGCTTGCCGTAGATCGTCCAGACGGACCGGGCCGGCATGGCGAAGAACATCCGGGCGCTTGCATCATCGGCCCCCGCATCCAGCAGCATCCGCGGCTTGTGTGCACGCACCATTGCCGCGAACCCCGCCTCGAAATCGGGGGCGGTGACATCCAGCACCTCGGCCGCGCCAAGCGCGCGCAGGGCCTCGGCCCGTTCCGCACCACGGATGATCGCCACGGCTGCAATGCCGCGATCCGCAGCCAGTCCGATCATCAGCCGCCCCAGTTGTGAGGCCGCGGCGGTCAGCACCACCGCCCCGCCCGCCCGGGCCGACGCCTCCTCGATCATGGCGACGGCGGTCAGCGGGTTGACGATCAGGGCCGCAGCATCCTCCTCGCGCAGGTAGGGGCGCAGCGGGATGCACAGGCTGGCGTCGGTGACGGCATATTCGGCCCATGCCCCCGACCGGGTGGCGACGAACGCCACGCGCGTTCCCTGCAGGGCCTCCGGCACGCCCTCGCCCAGGGCTGCGACCACGCCCGTGCCCTCGAACCCGGCGGGCTGGCCCGCCACCCGGGGCTGGCCGTATTCGCCCTTGATGAAATGCAGATCGGACGGGTTGACCGGAGACAGGGCCACCCGGATCAGAACCTCTCCGGGCGCGGGTTGCGGCACCGGCAGGTGCACAGCCTCCAGCCAGTCGGCGGCGCGCGCGATCCGGGGCCCGGTCGCGGCTCCGGAATAGCCGCCCTCGCGCAGGATCAGGGCCGTCATGGTGTCGGGCAGGGCGGTTGCTTGGGTCATCGGAGCCTCCGGCAGGGTTCCCAAAGTGCTGGCAGGCGCGGGCGCCCGGCGCAAGACGGACGTGGCGTCGCCCATGCCCCGGGCTGCGTGGCACGGCGCACACAGGGTGCAAGCGGGGGTTGCCCCCGGCGCGGCGTTGTGGCTTTTGATGACGTGAAGTTCGAGGACACCCATGTCATCGCCTGCCCAGGCCCCCGCGGCCCCATCGCAACCCGGCACGCGCCCACTTGTGGGGGCGGGATGGATGGTTATCACGGGCATCTTCTTTGTCTCTGTCGTCGCCGTCGTGCGCCACATGGGCGACACCATCCCGCCCGCGCAGGCGGCCTTTCTGCGCTATCTCATCGGGCTGGTCTTCGTGCTGCCGGCGCTGGCGCCGATCCTTGCGGCCAAATACGACCGGCGCATGCTGGTGTTGTTCTCGGTACGTGGCTTCGTCCATGCGATCGGGGTGATCTTCTGGTTCTATGCCATGGCCCGCCTTCCGGTGGCCGAAGTCACCGCGATCAGCTATCTCGCGCCCATCTTCGTGACGCTGGGCGCGGTCGTGGTCTTTGCCGAGCGGCTGGCCGCCCGCTGGATCGTCGCGATCGCGCTGGCTCTGGCAGGTGCGCTGATCATCCTGCGGCCGGGCTTTCGCGAACTGGGCGCGGGCCATTGGGCGATGGTCACCAATTCCGTGTTCATGGCAGCCTCCTACCTGCTGGCGAAATGGCTGACGAGCCGGGCGGATTCAGGCGCGATCGTGGGCATGTTGTCGATCACCGTGACCATTGCGCTGCTGCCCTTCGCCTTGATGGACTGGGTGACACCGACGCTGGAGCAGCTGGCATGGCTGACGCTTGTGGCCTTTTTCGCCACAGCCGGGCATTACACGATGATACGGGCATTCAAGGTTGCCCCCATGGCCGTGACACAGCCCGTGACCTTCCTGCAGCTGGTCTGGGCGACACTGGTGGGGGTGGTGCTGTTCGCGGAACCGGCCGATGTCTGGGTGCTGACGGGCGGCGCGGTGATCATCGCCTCGGTCAGCTATATCAGCTACCGCGAATGGGTGCTGCGCCGCGAGGCGCTGACCCCGCCAAACGTGTCGATGAAGACCTGAGACCGCGTCACTGTTGCGCGGGCTGGGCTGCGACTGCGGCATCGGGTGCCGCTCCGTCGGGCGTCACGAACAGCCCCGCGCTTGCGATGCGCACAAAGGTGCGGGCCAGTTCCATGGCACTTCCGTCCGGTCCGGGCCGGAACCAGCCCGAAGCGGAATTGCACATCCCCAGAATGCCATAAGCGGCGTGTTTCGGATTGAGGCCCGCCGGCACCTCACCCGCGCGCTGGCCCTCCTCGATCAGGCGCACCCAGATTGCCGAATAGCGCGCCCAGACGATCCGCAGCGCGGCCATGCGGGGGTCGTGGCCGCGGCGGCCCAACTCGCGCACCGCAACGGCCATCGACAGGTAGTTGGGATTGAACCGCATCATGTGATTCTCCACCGCCAGCACCAGCCGCGCCCGCGGAGACATGGGCAGCGCGGCGATGCGGCGCGCGGAATACAGAAGATACTCGCTCTCGGGCCTGATCACCTCGGCAAGGATCTCGGCCTTGTCGCGGAAATAGTAATACACCGCCTCCCGGGTCACGCCCACGGCCTCGGCGATGTCCTCGATGGTGGTCTGCTCAAAGCCCTTGCGCTCGAATATCTCGGTGGCCTGGCGCAGGATCGCCGCACGGCGGGTGCTGTCGGGGCGGGCTCGGGCACGCCCGCTCATCTGAGCAACCCCGGCAACCACAGAGCGATGATCGGAAAGGCGAATATCAGCGCCAGCCCGCCCAGCTCGATGGTCAGAAAAGGCACGATCGAGCGCAGGATCTCGCGCATGCTGACCCCGGGCGGGGCCACCGATTGCATGATGAACAGCAGCAGCCCGAAAGGCGGCGTGATCAGCCCGATCTCCAGTGCGATCAGCATCATCACGCCGAACCAGATCGGGTCGATGCCGCCCTGCGCGATCAGCGGCACGAAGAAGGGAAGGGTGATCATCATGATGCTGATCTGGTCCATCAGCATGCCCAGCAGCAGCGCCACCAGCAACATCGCTGCCAGAAGCAGCATCGGCTCCAGCCCCACAGAGGCGATGGCCATGACGAATTGCCGGCTGGCTCCCGAGAAGGACAGGATCTGCGAGAAGGTGATGGAACCGGAGATGATGATGAGGATCAGCGCCGAGGTCTTGGCCGTGCCCAGCAGCGCGTCGCGCAGCGCAGCCCAGGTCAGGGCGCGATAGCCGATGGCGGCCAGCAGCGTGGCGACACTTCCCAGCGCAGCCGATTCCGTGGGCGTGGCATAGCCCCCCAGGATCGAGCCCACCACCACCACCACGATGGACAGAAGCGGCAGCACATAGATGAGAAACGGCTTGATCCGTTCCCACGGCGGCAGCTTCTCCACCGGGTCGGGCGGCGCAAGGGACGGGTTCACCCGGCAGGCCACGACGATGTACAGGAAATAGAAGAACGCCAGCATCAGCCCGGGCACGATGCCCGCCAGCAGCAGCTGGCTGATCGACATTCCCGCAAGCGAGCCCAGCAGCACCGCAAGCGCCGATGGCGGGATCAGCATCGCCACCCCGCCGATGCCCAGAATCGGGCCGATGGACAACGTGGGATGATAGCCAAGCCGCAGCATGTCGGGCAGCAGCACCCGGCCAAGCACCGCCGTATTGGCGATGCTGGAGCCCGAGAGCGAGGCAAAGACCGCGCCAGAGGACACTGCGACCAGCGAAAGGCGGCCCGGAACCCCGGTGATCGATTTCTCGATGGCGTGGATGGCCCGCGTGGCCAGCCCCGTGGCCAGCAGAATTTCACCCATCAGGATGAACAGCGGGATCGGCACAAGCGAGAAGGACCCGATCGCCTCGGTCGCGTTCAGCGCCAGAAGCCTCAGGCCCGGCTCTCCGCCAAGGACGAACCACGCCCCGATGATGTTGAGGGCGAGAAAGGCAAAGGCCACCGGAACGCCGATGCCCATCAGCAGCACCAGCAGACCGCCGGCAAGGCCGAGGAACAGCTCCCATCCAAGACCCATCACAGCGCCGGCCCTCCGCTACCTTCGCCCGCGATGTGCTCTCCGGCCAGGCGGCGCAGGCTGCGGGCAAGGAATTCCCACGCCAGCAGGGCCGTGCCCAGCGGCATGATCGACAGGATGATCCATTGCGGCATCCGGAAATGCTTGAACAGCAGCGACCCGCGCCCCCATGCCTCGAAGGCGGCCTGCGCGCCATACCAGGCCAGCACCACGCAGGTGGCCCCGGCGATGACGTTGGCCAGCACGATCAGCCGCCCGAACCACACCTCGTTGACGCTGCGCAGCACCACATCGACGCGGATGTGATCACCGTGCCGCAGCACCCATGGCGCGGCCAGAAAGCCCACCACCAGAAGGCCGTATTCCGCCATCTCCAGCGTCCAGCCAAAGCCGCGATAGCCGAAGGCGCGCAGGATCACCTCGGCGCTGATGGTCAGCGCCATGGCCCCGATCACGGCCCCCGCGACCATGCCCAGAGCATCGATGACAAGGCCGACGCCACGATCGGCAAAAGACAGGATGCGGCGCATGCGCACCTCCTGAAGGGTAGGGGAGACGCCGCCACCCGAAGGCGGCGGCGCGGCGCAGGCTCAGGGTGCGCGGTAGGTCAGCTCACGCAGACGCGGCCCGTATTCGGGCGAGTTGCGGATCACCTCGGCCCAGGCGGATTCATCCGCGATCCGCAGCATCTCGGCATTCATCTCCTCCGAGAAGGTGATCGCCTCGATCCCGGCCTCGTCCTGCAGCGCGATCTGTTCGGCGTTCACGCGCTCCAGGTAGGAGGGGAACCATTCCTCCACCTCGATCACGATCCGCTCGAAGGCGTCCTGCTGCTCGGGGGTCAGACGGTCCCAGCTGCGCTCGTTGAAGACGATGCCGATCTCGGAATTGTAGAAACCGGGCTCGATCCGATAGCGGGTCACGTCCAGAAGACCCAGATCCGAGATGCCCCACAGCGGCCAAGGATAGCCGTCGATCACCCCGCCCTCGAGGGCGGAATAGACCTCGCCGCCGGCCATCTGCACGTTGTCGGCACCAAGGGCGGTCAGGAACGGACGATAGAGCGGGGTGGAGCGGATGCGCAGACCCGAGAGGTCGATGCTCTCGACCGGATCGCTCGTGTAGATATGGTAGGTGATCCCGTCCACGACCTTGCCGAGGAAACGCGAGTTCATCCGTTCGCGGTGGATCTGGTCGATCAGCGCCATGCCCCCGTTCTCGCGCATCTCGGCGGTGGGGATGTTGAACAGCTTGTGCGCGTCGGATTCGGGCACGAGGTTGGTGTAGAAGGCACCCGAGATATAGGCGACGTCGATCACACCCGACTGCACCGCATTGCCAAGCTGGAACGGGCTGACCGACGAGGGATCGGCGACGAGCTCCATGCGGATGCCGATGTCGGCGGCATGCACCTCGTCCATCAGGTGCTGGAGCGGGCCGTGCCACACGCCGATGGGTGACAGGAAGCTGCCCACCCGCAGCGTTGTCTGGGCCTGTGCGGTGGCGGCGGTCAGGGCCAGCGCGGCTGCGGTGGCCGTCATCAGGGTTCTGCGGTTCATGTCACTCTCTCCTGTTGCAAGTGGTTGGTGTCGGAGGGCGTTCCCCCGCGACGGGGCGGCGATTTCGGGGGGCGCGGTTCATGCCCGCCCCTCCAGCACCGCCCGGCGCAGGGCGGCCTTGTCGGTCTTGCCCACGGGCGTGCGGGGCAGGTCGGCCACCAGCACGATCTCGGCGGGCAGCTTGTAGCGCACCAGCCGTTCGGCCAGATGGGCGCGCAGATCCTCGGGATCGGCCCCGGGGGCTACGACGCGGGCGGCGACCACCTCGCCCTTGCGGGGGTGCGGCAGGCCAAAGGCCGCAGCCTCGTGCACGGCAGGGTGCGACAGCAGCGCCTCCTCGATCTCGCGGGGGAAGACGTTGTATCCGCTGACCACCACCATATCCTTCTTGCGGTCGCGGATCGACAGATACCCTTCGGAATCGAGGCAGCCCAGATCGCCGGTATGCAGCCAGCCGCCCCGCAGGGCCTCGGCGGTTTCCTCGGGGCGGTTGCGATACCCCTCCATCAATTGCGGGCCGCGGGCAAGGATCTCTCCGACCTCGCCCGCGGGCAGGTCGCGGGCCGGATCGGCGGGATCGACGATGCGCAATTCGGTGCCCGGCACCGCAACCCCCACCGAGCCCGGCTTGTGCGGCCCCGACCGCGGGTTGGTGGCCAGCACCGGCCCGCCTTCGGTCTGGCCATAGCCCTCGCAGATGGAGGCCCCGGTGGCCCTTGCCCAGGCCGCCAGCGTCGCCTCGGGCAGGGCGGCCGAGCCGGAAAAACAGCATTCCAGCGTCGCGAAATCCGTCCGCTCCAGCGCCGGAGAGTTCAGCAACCCGTGATAGATCGTCGGGCTGCCGGCGAAAAAGGTGATCCGCTCCCGCTCCACGGCCTCGAGGGCGGCTTCGGCGCTGTAGCTGGGCAACAGGACCATGGTGCCCCGGGCATGGGCGGCAAGATACAGCCCCATCGCGGTTGCATAGACGTGATAGAGCGGCGTCATGATCAGCGTGCGCTCGGCATCGAGGCGCGTCGGCACCAGCGCGTCGCGCTGCGAGACATTGAGGGCAAAGGCGCTGTGGCGGCTCTCCACCCCCTTGGGCCGCCCGGTCGTGCCGCCGGTATATTGCAGCAGCCCAAGCCCATCGCCCGGGGGCAGCGGCAACCCGTCGGCATCGCCCGCCACCTCGTCAAGACGCAGCCCGCCCGGCCCGACTGCCAGCGCCTCCGGCAGGTGCAGGCGCGCCATGAGCGGTGCCAGCCGCGCGGCCAGCGCAGGCGCGGCAAGGGTGATCGTCGGGGCGGCATCCTCGAGGATGGGGCCAAGCTCGTGCAGGGTATAGGCCGGATTGAGGGGCACCGCCTGCGCCCCGGTCGCCATGGCGGCATAGATGCCGATGGCAAGATCGGGGCCGTTGGGCAGGATCAGGGCCACCCGCGTGCCCGGCCCGGCCCCGGCCCCGACGAGCAGGCGCGCAACACCCTCCACCGCACCGGCATAGGCGGCATAGCTCAGCCGCACCGCCCCGCAAACCAGCGCCTCGCGGTCGGGGGCCGTGCCCGCAGCCTCGGCCAGCATGTGCACCACCGATTCAAAGGGGCGGGGCAGGTTCGCCCCCCCATCCGGTCCCGGACTGCTGGATATGCGGGCAGGCGCGCTCATCGCTCGTCCACCCGCAGCACGATCGCCATGGCCGAGTCGCCCGCGGCGCAGCCCTGAAACAGGCCGGTTCCGCCGCCGCGCATCACCAGCTCGTCGATAAGTTCGATCATGGCGCGCATGCCCGTGGGGGCCTGAGGGTGCCCCCAGATCAGCGAACAGCCAAAGTTGTTCATCTCCCGCCAGTCGATCCCGAAGGCGCGGGCAAAGACGATGTCATTCAGCGCAAAGGGGTTGTGCGACTTGATCGCGTCGATATCCGCGATCCGCAGCCCCGCCTGATCAAGGGCGCGGGCCGTCGCCGGAACGGGGGCTGCGGGCATGAAGCCCGGCGCTTCCCGCGCCTCGGCGATCGCAAGCACCGAGATGCGGATCTCGGGCCGGGCCGAGAGCGCCCGCGCACGCTCGGGGCTGGCCACGATCATGCCGGCGTTGCCGTCGGCGGGATGTGTCTGGGCGGCCAGCGTGACGGTTCCGCCCTCGCGCACCGGCGACAGGCGCGCAACCTTCTCGGGGGCGGCGGGATAGATGCCCTCGTCCCCCTCGAGGCTGCCCGCCACCCTGTCAAAGCGTCGGTCGGGCAGGGCGAAGGGAAGCTCCATGTACCGGCGCTGAAACGCGCGATCGTCGGCAAGGGCTGCGTCATATTGCGCGCGGCGGTGCAGGGTCAGCTCGTTCTGCTCCTCGCGGGTCACATTCTCGCGGGCGGCCACATTCTCGGCCGTGTCCACCATGGCCAGATGCAGATGCGGGTCGTCGTTGAAATTGTCGGGCACCCAGGCCTCGGCCCGGCCCTGACCGCCCGGCGCGCGCGGCTCCGGATGATAGAGCAGCGGGCCGTTGGACGTGCGATCCGCAGTCACCGCCAGCACGGTGCCGGCCCGGCCCGCAGTCACCTCGCCCAATGCGGTCGCCAGACAGCGGGCCGAGGTGGCGCAGGCCTGCGAGATCGTGGGCCCCGCCACATGGGGCAGGCCCGCGCGCGCCATCAACCAGGGCAGGCCATAGAAAACCCCCTGCTGGGGCACCGTCAGGCCAAGGATACCGTGCTCGATCTCCTCTCCCGGAAAGGCGCGGGCCTCGATCCAGCGGGAAAGCGTGAAGGCTGCGAGTTTCAGGCTGTGGTGATCGCCAAGCGCGCCCTGCCAGCGCGCGAACGGGCTGGACCAGTAGCCGCCATAAGGTATTTCGGCAATCGTCACGCAGGCCCCCAACTTCTCGGCGCTGTAAGCATCGGTGTTTTACACAGAGGCAAAAACTACCCGCGAGGCGCGGCCCGCGTCAACACCTTTCAAACTTGAAGAATTGCAGGATTTCAGCACAAAAGACGTGCTTTCGCGGAATATTCCTGCCTCCGATGCAGACACGACTGGTTTTACGCTCCGTAAAACCCATCAGCACCCCAGCCTGCGGGGCGACAGCGCCTCCTCCAGAACATCGGGGGCGTTCCGGCCGGTCATGCGCCGGGCCAGCATCCGCGCCGTGGTCGGGCCAAGGGTAAAGCCCTGATGCCCATGCCCGAAATGGAGCCACAGCCCCGGCAGGCGGCTTTCCCCGGCCACGGGCATCATGTCGGGCATGCAGGGGCGCACGCCCGTCCATGCGGGCCCGGCAGGCCGAAGCGGCGCACCCAGCCATGCGGCGGCGCGCGCCTCGGCCTCGGCCAGTTGCGGAGCATCCTCCGGCGCGCCGGGACGGGCGACAAAGGCCGCGCCCGTGCTCAGCCGCAGGCCCGCGCGCATCGGGGCCATGACGAAGCCGCCGACCGGGTCGATGACCGGGCGGCTCAGGTTGTCGCCTCCC
The DNA here is from genome assembly GCA_020832725.1 of Paracoccaceae bacterium. GTDB lineage: Bacteria > Pseudomonadota > Alphaproteobacteria > Rhodobacterales > Rhodobacteraceae > JAFIEC01. The sequence continues at coordinate 10,274 of JAFIEC010000445.1, forward strand.
GTCTCGTAATGGCGATGATAGCCGCGCTTGGGGACCAGCCGCAGTTGCAGCCCCAGCCTTGCGGCCAGCGCGGGCGTGGCCGCCCCGGTGGCCAGCACCACCCGCGCCGCCTGTTGTGCCCCGTCTTCCGTCGTCACCTGCCAGCCGCCGCCCGACACAGGTGCCAGCGTTGCGGCATCGCCCTGCACGGCGGTGCCGCCAAGCCGCAGGTAGGCGGCGCGATAGGCGGCTACCAGCGCGCCCGGATCGGCGGCGGACCATGGCCCCACCCAATGCACCGCTCCGGCAGGACCCGGAGCAAGGGCAGGCTCTTCGGCAGCAAGCGCCGCGGCATCGAGCACCCGGCTTTCCAGCCCCCAGGTGTCGTGCATGCGCCCCGCCTCACGGGCTGCGGCCTCCAGGTCCGCAGGCGTGGCCGCCAGCGCCAGATAGCCCCGCCGCGTGATCAGCGCCTCGGCCTCGGGGCCTGCCTCGTCGATCAGCGCGGCATGATCCTCCTGGGCGCGGGCAACGAGTTGCGCATAAAGCGCCGATGTCGCCGCATGCCGGTCGGGCCGGGAGGCGCGCCAATAGTCGAACAGGGCGCGCAAATGCGGCAGCAGGCCGCGCATGTCCCAGTGAACCGAGGGCTCGCGCCCGGCGAGCACCCGCAGGATCGCAGACGGGGCGCGGGGAAACGGGTAGGGCTCGGAGGCCTCGGCCTGGATGATGCCCGCATTGCCATAGCTTGCCGCAGCCTCGGGGCCCGCCCGTTCCACCAGCAGCACGTCGAGGCCGGCCTTGCGCAGCCACAATGCGGTGGATACCCCGGCCATCCCCGCGCCCAGCACCAACACATCGGCCATCCGCCCTGCTCCTCGCGTTCGTCATCGCCCCGCCACCCGTCGCGGCGGCGACAGCATGTCATGCGGCGGCAGCGTGTCATTTCGCGCCGACGGACGCCAGAGCCCCGAAAGGCCCGCGATGGCACCGCGATTCGCCCGGAAATGGCGGCGGCCATGCCTCTGGCCCGCGCCCGGGCGTGGCCAGAGCCCGTGTGGGTTGACGATTGCGGAGTTCCAACACGGGTCCCATCAGGGAGTTGCTTCCTCTCGGATGGGCAGCGTAAGCTTCGAAAGTCATAACCGTTTCAAGGACGGCCTTTTTTGGCCGAAATTTCTCTGGCCCGGCCCCCCGGGCGCTCCGAAGGATAACAATGGGACACGAGGGAAAGGTGCCTGCTGCGCCGCAGGACGGGGTTGCGCGACGACGCGCCGCCCGTTCGCGTGCACGCACCGCACTCGCCTCGGCCTTCCAGTTCGAATCGCTCGAGAATCGCCTGCTTCTGTCGGCGGATTTCCTGCCGGTGGATGCCCGCCTCTCGGTCCCCGGCGAGACCGACACCTACACCTTCACGCTGACCGAACCGCGCAGCCTGCTGCTCGATGCCCGCGACGCGCCCCCGGGCCTGAGCTGGACCTTGTCCACCGAGGCCGGAGAGGCCCTGGCGGGGCGCAGCTTCGAGGACAGCGCGATCGCCCTGGCCGCCGACCCGGTGCTGGCACTTGGCCCGGGCAGCTATCGGCTGACCGTGTCGGGCACGCCCGGGGTGGAGGGCGATTATGGCTTTCGCCTGATCGACATCGCGGCGAGCGAGGCCGTGGAGCCGGGCACCCCCATTGATCTGGTGCAGGAAGCCGCCCGCGAGGCACGGGTGCTGCATTTCGATGCGGTGGAGGGCGCGCAATACGAGATCGTCGCCCCGGGCTTCGATGCCGAATGGCAGATCACCCTGATCGCTCCCTCCGGCAAGGTGGTGGAGCAGCGCACCGCGCTGCGCAACTGGCTGTTCGACCGGATGGAGGAGACCGGGCGCTATCGCCTCGTGATCGAGGGCGCGCGCAGCCAGGCCGCCCCGGGCGCGGTCAGCCTGCTTCTGCAGCAGGCGGCGGGACCATTGTCCGAGGCCGCCGAGACCCGTTTCGCCGCGTCACTAGACACACCGATCACAGGCACCACATGGCGCGACGGCGGTCGCGTCCACGTCCACGAATTCACGCTGGCGGAGGCGACGACGCTCTTCTGGCGCGGCGGGGCGGGCGCCGAACACATCGTCAGCCTGCGCGGCCCCGACGGTGCGCACCATGTCCTGCCCGTGGACGGGCTTGCCGGACTGCGGCTGGAGGCCGGGGCCTGGGAGTTGCGCATCGAGGCGGTGACCGTTGCGCCCGTCAGCTACGACGTGATGCTGCGCTCGGCCGCCTCGGCCGTGCAGGTTCCCGCCGGAACGGATGCGCAGGTCAACCTGCCCAATCTCAGCACATGGGAGCTGGTGGCCATCGACGTGGCCGGGCCGGGGCCGCTGACGCTGACGGGCAGCTACACCAACCTGCAGGTCATCGTGATCGCGCCCGACGGGACGATTGTCGCCGATGCCTCGGGCGTCGATGCGATCCGCGTCGCCGCAGAGGGGGCGGGTACGTTCCTCGTCGCGCTGCGCAAGACCGCCCCGTGGCGCGGGCCAGAGACAACGCTGGCCTCCGCTCATCGCGACTGGACCGCAGAAGAGGTGCCCGTCGCGCCCGGCCACGTGATCAGCGGCACCCTGGAGGGGGGCGAGGTCCGCCTCGTGCGCGTCATCGGCGACGGCTCTCCGCTGCTGATCGATGGCTGGCCGGCCAGCAACGCCCTGCGCTGGGAGGTGACCGGCCCCGACACCGGGCCCCGGACCACCTTTTTCTTCAGCAGCACCAGCCTGACGTCGTCGAATCCCGGACGGCTGGTCCTGCCCACCGAGGTCGGGAAGGAATACCTGATCACGTTCCGCAATGTCGGAACCGCCGTAATTGATGTCGATCTGGCCCTGCCGGGCTTTGCCGATGCCCCCGTGCTGGGTGCCGCGCCGCTGGAGATGCTCTTTGACCCGGGCCACAGGCTGCAACTGGTGCGGCTTGATCCGGCAGCGGGGCAGGACCGGGTTCTGGTAGAGGGCAGTGTCGGCCGCGCATTGCAGCTCTACGATGCCGAGGGGCGGCCGCTGGGGGCGCAGGCCATCACCGGCGGGCTGCTCCTGCCGCAGGGGGCAACGGGGCCGCTGTGGCTGGCGATAGAGCCGCCCGCCCCCATCACGAGCGCGGTCAGGCTTGTGGCACGGC
>JAFIEC010000447.1 GCA_020832725.1 Paracoccaceae bacterium
CCCGGCTCGAAGATCTTATGGCCCGCTTTCCCGACGTGCCGATGGATGGGCGCGACCCGCGCGCTACCATTCCACGCCTTGTCGCCTTGCTGCCGCCGGGCTCGACTGTAAAGCCGAACGCTGGGAACATCCTTCCAGCCAATGTCAAGCTACCGGGGATCGGCCCGCTCATCGCCTTCGCTGTGCTTGTCTTGTTTCTGGTACAGACCTTCATTCTTGGATCTGACGGGTCAGGTGACTGAGCCTGCGTTGGCCCTACAGGCTTATCGTGGGCCTCATGTCCGGACCATTCCCATCACTCTTTTGTCAATCAGAAACGATGGTGGACAAAAACCGCATCAAGGACATCCTCAAACAAACCGAGGGCACTGCAAAGGACGTCTTTGGCAAGAGCGGACACCAACTCAGGGCGTATATGCAGAAAAGGAAAACGAACATGGACAAGAACGCAAAGAAGAAAGCTGCAAGTGGATCCAAAGGGTCAAAGCCCCAGAGTGACTACAAGTCGCGCGAAGCCGAAGGCAAGAACAGCCAGGCTGACAGCAAGTTTCAAAAGCAGATCGGCAAGGCGAAGGATACCCTGCGCAAGGGTTGAGGTCGCCACCCGAAGGCCCCCGCCGCAATGTCCCTCTTGCGGCGGGGTTGCCTATACCAGCGATGCGAAGAAAACGATCAGCGCCGCCGCACTGAATTTCCACCAGCGAGTATTCCGTTGATCAACGCCGCGACTGCTGCATGCGTCTCGGCGTTCTCTGCGTCTACGGCAAATTCGTGGGCGGCGGCGGCGTCCCGCAAAATCCCGACAATCTCGCTTTCCGGCAGGAGCTTGCGGTCATTCAGCGCCAGCAACAGCGACTCGCATATGGAGAGCGCAGCGAGCCCGGCAATCTCGTTGGGAACGGACATGATCGGTTTCGCTTTCTTGTTTAAATGAGGACAAACGGGACGTGTCGCAACATTAGGCGCAATCTGTTAGGCTGGACTGATCCAGAGCAGCATTTCACAGAAGTTTTGCGCCTATTTGGATGGTTAGCAGTAGCCACCAATCCCAGCTGGAAACGGACATGTTGATCCTGCAAAGCCCCTTGACGCGAAAGCTGTCTGCTTTTGTCGCCTTGTCAGACACGGATCTTGAAACCCTCGCCCGCTTTCACCGGCGCAGGCGCAGCTTTCTGGCCGGTCATCAGATGATCCATGAGGGGCATGGAACGCAATCGGCCTTCATCCTCGCGGACGGTTGGGCCTGCTCCTACAAGACGCTGCCCGATGGCGAACGCCAGATCGTGGATTTTCAGGTTCCGGGTGATTTTCTGGGGCTGCGCAGCGTTCTGTTTCGCACCACCGATCACAGTGTCGAGGCCGTGACCCGGATCGAGGCGTCCGAGGTTATGACGTCTGACATTCTTGACGGATTTGCGAATGCGCCTCGCCTTGCCACCGCCGTGCTTTGGGCCGCCTCGCGGGATGAGGCAATGGTGGTCGAACATCTGGTCAATCTGGGTCGACGTTCCGCAGAGGAGCGCATGGCGCATTTCCTGCTGGAACTTGGGGCCAGGCTGCAACTGGTGGGGATCGGCGACAAGACCGGTTTCGCTTGTCCGTTGACACAGTATCATCTGGCCGACGCGTTGGGGCTGAGTGCGGTGCATGTCAATCGCGTGCTGCGCCACTTGCGCGAAGAAGGGTTGGTGACGTTCCAGAAAGGGCGGGTCAGCTTCGATGACTTCGCGGGGCTGGTCGCACTTTCGGGCTTTGATACAGATTATCTGGATCAGGACGGACCGCTCCTGCGCTGATGCGCCCCCGGCGAAGTCGCTGGAGGCGCGATACATTCAGAGCGCGTCAGACCAGCGCATGCTTGGCCGCATCCAGTTCACGGTCACATTCGGCATCGTTCTTTGCCGTCTGCGCCTTTTGGGCCGCCTGATAATGTTTCAGCGCTGCGTCCTTCTTCGGGCCGGTTGGTGCCGCATCCCAAGCTGATTTGACGATTTTCATCTTCTCGGCAGTACTCGGCAGAGGGGTTTTCGCATCCATTGGATTGATCCTTCCTTGGGCTGTTCAAATTGACGAAGCTTCGCGCGCTGTTCCCAGATCAGACAACGAGCCAGATCGCGGAACTTCGTCGATACTTGAGACAAACAACAACGGCGAAATATTGTGCCGTCATGGCGACATTAGCCCTTCAACAACTGCCGAGACTGATACAGGTTTGCGTCTGCAATATTAATCTTCCGCAGCCCAGTATGGTAGCCATGACGCGAGCGGGCATGAGATCACCCATGCCCGCGCGGATTACGAAGTCTAATCGTGGCTCAGTTCGTCGGCGTAATCACGATCTCGACGCGGCGATTCTCGGCACGACCGGCTACGGAATTGTTAGAGGCGATCGGCTCATAAAAGCCACGTCCAGCAACCGCGATCCTGTTTCCACTGATCCCGTTTTCGATCAACACGCGCGCCACAGCAAGCGCGCGATCCTGACTCAGTTGGTTGTTGAGCGCGGCGGAGCCGACATTGTCCGTATGCCCAACCACTCGGACGCTGGAATTCGGATGGCGCCGAAGGCTGTCGGCGACTGTCCGCAGGGCTGGACGGAACCCGGCATCGACAACAGATGATCCCGTTCGAAAGGTCACGGATTCCGGCAAAATGACTCTCAGGTCGCTGCCTGTATTCGTAATCGCAGCACCAGTCCCTGCCAGAGATTGGCGCAACTCGCGTTCCTGCGCTGCCATGCGTGCACCAATAACCCCACCAAGTGCCGCCCCGACGACACCCCCGATCACGGTGCCGCGTGTATCGCCCCCAATGATCTGCCCTGCCGCCGCCCCGGTCAGACCACCGATGACAGCACCGGAAACAGGTTGATTGACAGACCCGTCCGGATTTGCACAGCCCGCAAGAAACGCTAATGTCACAATGCCTGCCGCGATTGATTTTCCATGATTTTTCATAACCGTACTCCCTCCAAGGGTGCCAACTGTGCGGAAATCGCAAGGTCATTGCACCAGACCTTCCAAGCATTTCATCAAAAGCCATTTTGAGTGCTGATCTGGGTTATCTTCTCATAACTATTGGAAGCAACAATATGAAAAGATGGCATTTGAAGAGGTCCAGAGCATCTACGGTAACAACAGGGAATTTGTGTCTCCACACGAAAAACCAGGTCAGTATATGGCGAGGGACGCTCTCACGCTGCCTTGACGACTTCCTGATCCATCTTCCAGTGCCGAAGGAGTAATGCGAGTATGCCCGACACGGCATGTTAAGATATGTGCAAGGACTTCGGCATCCAACCCTGTGGATCAATTTCGTTTGTAAGCGCTGCGCCCGTTTGATGGACTGGGCCCCTGCCCCTCTGGGCTCGGATCACCACCCCGCAAACGCCAAAGGCCCCCTGTGGAACAAGGGGCCTCTTGAAACGTTGAGTTGGCGTTGAGTCGTTTTGGTCGTGCGCATACACGAGTGAAACGCTCGGGTTTTAAGTCATTGATATATTTGGAAACTGGTTGCGGGGACAGGATTTGAACCTGTGACCTTCAGGTTATG
>JAFIEC010000175.1 GCA_020832725.1 Paracoccaceae bacterium
CTCGGCCACGGGCCGGGCGTTGCTCAGCTCCACATAGTCGGTGTAGTCGATGCCATCATCGGCCAGACGCTCGGAGAAGTTGACGCAGATGCGGGGGCTGGCGCTGTCGGTCTCGATATCATGCCCGGTCACCCGGAACCCGTAGAGCGACACGACCCGGTCCAGCCGCACGGCGATCGAAGCCGACGGTGCCGTCGCCTGGGCCAGCCGCAGGGCGGGCACCGCAAGACGCCCCTGTCCCTGTCCCTCAAGCGCGGAGGCAAGGCTCACCAGCGCTTCGGCGGCAAGCGCCGGACGGTCGGCGCGAAGATAGGCGTTGGCCGCGGCGGCGGCGGCATCGGTGAATGCCACGCGCTGGTTCACGCCCTGCTGCTCTGCCCGCTCCAGCCCGAAATCGGCCAGCCGCGCCCAGGTCTCGGCCCTGTCGGACAAGGCCACGGCCGCGCGCAGGAACCACAACGCGCTGTCGCCATTGCCCGCGCGGCGTGCGGATTCGGCGGCACTCAGAAAATCCTCCTCCGTCCACTGGTCCGCCGGATAGCGGCGACCGAAATCGGTCGCGGCATCGCGCGCGGCCCGCAGAAGACCGGGTGGCAGGAATCCCAGATCCTCGGCCCGGGAGGGAGCCGCTGCCAGCACGGCGGAATCCGTCTCGAGGACACGCGCTGAAAGCGCGCCTTCGAAGGCGCTCATCTCGCCGACGGCCCGCTTTGGAAAGCAACTTCCGTTGCGCTGGTTGAAGGTGAAGGCCGCGCAGGAGGGATCCGCAAGGCAGATGGCCTCGCATTGCGCGTATGTGGTGTCGAGGACGGTCCGGATGTCATTGCCGAACAGATCGACATTCTGCATCACGACCGCCCGACGCTCGGGCACCGGATCGGCGACACGCTGCGCATGGGCCGCAGAGAAGGACAGCACCACGGAGGCAGCCAGGCCCGCGACAAGTGCCAGGACACGCGGACGCGCGGTGCTTTTCGACATGCGGCAAACTCCCCTTTGCCATCCACGCTGCCACAGCGCGGCTATTCTCGCAACGCCTGGCACCGCCTGCGGGCCGACTTGCGCGACGCGCCCCCCGATGGGATAGGGGGACAGGCAGTTGCGACGGGAGAATTGCGATGCAGGATGTCGTCATCGTCGGTGCCGCCCGCACCGCCATGGGGGGCTTTCAGGGCGTGTTCTCGCCGCTCACGGCCCCCGCTCTGGGCGGCGAGGCGATCCGCGCCGCCCTGGTCGGGGCCGGAGCAGCACCGGAGCATGTGGACGAGCTCATCATGGGATGCGTCCTGCCCGCGGGTCAGGGCCAGGCCCCCGCACGGCAGGCGGGCTTTGCCGCAGGACTGGGCGATGGGGTTCCGGCCACGACGCTCAACAAGATGTGCGGATCGGGCATGAAGGCCGCCATGATCGCCCTTGATCAGATTGCGCTGGGCCGCAGCGGGATGATTGTCGCGGGCGGCATGGAGAGCATGACCAACGCACCCTATCTGTTGCCCAAGATGCGGGCGGGCGCGCGCATCGGCCATGGCGCGGTGATCGACCACATGTTCCTCGACGGGCTGGAGGACGCCTATGACAAGGGGCGGTTGATGGGTACCTTCGCCGAGGATTGCGCGGGCCATTTCCAGTTCACCCGCGAGGCGCAGGACGAATATGCCCTGGACTCCCTCTCGGCGGCTCTGCGCGCCGAGGCCGAAGGGGCCTTTGCCACCGAGATCGCGCCGGTCATCGTGCCCGGCCGCAAGGGTGAGACAACGGTGGCGACCGACGAGCAGCCCGCCTCGGCCCGACCCGAGAAGATCCCGCAGCTCAAGCCCGCATTCCGCAAGGACGGCACTGTCACCGCCGCCAACGCCTCCTCGATCTCTGACGGGGCGGCGGCGCTGGTGCTGGCCGCACGTGGCCGGGCCGAGGCACTGGACCTTCCGGTTCGGGCGCGGGTGATGGGACATGCCAGCCATGCCCAGGCCCCGGGCTGGTTCACCACCGCCCCCGTGCCCGCCGCACGCAAGCTGCTGGATGCGCTGGGATGGACGATCGCCGATGTGGACCTGTGGGAGGTGAACGAGGCCTTTGCCGTGGTGCCGATGGCCTTCATGCACGAAATGGGACTGCCGCGCGACGTGGTCAACGTGAACGGGGGGGCCTGCGCGCTGGGCCATCCCATCGGCGCATCAGGTGCGCGGATAATCGTCACCCTTCTGCATGCGCTCGAGGCGCGCGGGCTGAAACGCGGGCTTGCCGCCATCTGCATCGGCGGTGGCGAGGGCACGGCCATCGCCATCGAACGGCCATGAGCCGCGTGGATTACGACGCGCTGGAGACCCGTGTCGCGGCGCTGGTCGCGGGAGAGAGGGACGAGGTGGCGCTCATGGCGACGCTTGCCTGCGAGCTTCACCACAGCGACGATCGCTTCGACTGGACCGGCTTCTACCGGGTGACCGCGCCGGGAATGCTTACCGTCGGGCCATATCAGGGCGGGCATGGCTGCCTGCGCATTCCATTCGATCGGGGTGTCTGCGGAGCCGCCGCCCGCACGGGCGAGGTGCAGCTTGTCGCCGATGTCGAGGCCTTTCCCGGACATATCGCCTGTTCGGCGCGCACACGCTCGGAACTGGTAATCCCGGTCCGGGCAGGGTCGGGGCGGCTTCTGGGGGTGCTGGACATCGACAGCGACAACCCCGCCGCCTTTGATCACGAGGATGCGGCGCGGCTGGCCCGCATCCTGAAGCGGACCTTTGACATGATCTGACCGCCACGCTTTCGCCGCATTCCTGTACATGATGTGGAAACCATCAGCCCCCACAAGAGGGGCAGGCGAGCAATGCAGCGGTGTGAGGCAGACCGTGATCAATGTCACCATATACGAGGTGTCGAACAGCTACGTTTCGGCAGGATCGGATACATCGATACTGGGCCTGTTCCAGATGACGATCACCGATGACGACCCGTTCCTTCACGCGAACGAGGCGATCGACCCCGGCTCGCCGCAGAACATCACTGTCGCCGGGCAGGGTGCGGTCACGGCCTACCAGTTCGTCTATGATGACGTCATCCGCTGGCGCAATCCGGGCGGATGGAAGAACGAGACGGTCAAGACCTTCCAGCTTGTCATAGACAACCAGGTGCGCTCGTTCATCATGAACGATTCGGGCGGCTCGATTTCGGGCATGCAGGTGGGCAGCCAGGTACAGCTGCGCAGCTTCAGCGACTTCACCACAATTCCCTATTCAGCCTTCCCCTGCTTTGTCTCCGGCACCCTGATCGACACCGCCGAGGGCCCCCTCCCGGTGGAAGTCCTGCGCCCGGGCGATCTGATCATCACCATGGACAACGGTGCCCGCCCCCTGCGCTGGGTCGGGGCCTCGCGGGTGTCGCGGGCGCGGCTTCATGCCGAACCCGATCTTGCTCCTGTCCGGCTGGAGGCGGGCAGCATGGGCGGGGGCCTGCCGCTGCGTCCGCTGCAGGTTTCGCCCCAGCACAGGGTCTTGCTGCAGGGCTGGCAGCTGGCCCTCCATTTCGGGCTCGAGGCGGGGCTGGCCCCCGCCCGCGGGCTGCTGGGCTGGCCCGGCGTAACCCAGCAGGCACCCGAGGGCGACGTGACGTACTGGCACCTGATGTTCGACCGCCACGAGGTGATCTTCTCCGAAGGCCTTCCCACCGAAAGCTTCTATCTGGGCGAGACAATCCGGCGCGGGCTTCCGCCGCAACAGCTTGGAGAGATCCTCCGCCTCTTTCCCGACCTTGCCGAAGCACCGCAGGAACCCGCGCGCCCGCTGCTGCGGGTGAACGAGACGCGCAGCCTCAGCCCGCAAGCGGCCTGAGCGCGCGCGCGCGCAGCGCCTCGAAGGCGGGCATTCCGGCCTCGGCCAGATCGTGCAATGCCCCCGCCAGTTCCGGCAGCGGCCCCTCGGCGCCGTCAAACCCGGTGGAGCGATGCACCGACGCATACCAATGCGCGGCCCAGACCCCGTCCTCGGCCAGCCCGCCCGGCGACCACCGCAGCATTGCCGGCACGAACTCCAGCCCCAGCGCGGCGCAAAGGGCGCGCAGATGTCCGCGCGGGTCGCGGCGCAGGTCCTCGCTGTCGAGCACTGGCACGCTGTCCTGAAAGGCCGAGACCTCCTCGAACAGGCGCAGCTGGGTATCAAAACCCAGATCGTCGGGGCCGGGGTGCTCACGCCGGGCCGCATAGCTGGCCACAACCCGGGCGGGATGACGGATGAGAAAGGCGTGACGCACCCTGCGCATCCATCCGCGCGGCATCCCGGGCAGCATGTGGTGGACCATATGCTTCTGGTAGACATGCGCCCGCTCACCCGTGGCCGGGCCGTTCAGTCCCGTCGCGATCCGGGCAGGGTCGGTTTCGTGGGCCGCAATGATCTCGGCGCGCATCGGATGTTCCGCCCCCGTTGCAGCGAGGTAGGCCGCGTAGAACGGCTCGTCCATCACCGCGCAATCGCCCCGTGCGGCAAAGCTGTACATCATCGCGGTCGAAAGGTTCCGCGGCCCCGACCACATCGCGATATGCATCCCCGCCTCCCTGCCCGGCTTCGCCGCCACTCACGGCCATTTCACTTGCCCGGCGCGGCGCGCGGGTCAAGATGAGTGGCGGGCAGAAATGGGGGGTTCCATGTCGTCGCTGAAACTCTTTCTCGTGATCACGGTCGTTGCCTTCGGCATGGCCATCAGCGGGGCGCGGGCCGATGCGCCCGCCCGCACAGGAACGATCATCCTTGCAGGGGGGTGCTTCTGGTGCGTCGAGGCCGATTTCGACAAGGTCGAGGGGGTGGTCGAAACCATCTCCGGCTTCACCGGCGGCCATGTGGACAACCCCAGCTACCGGCAGGTGGTGGGCGGCGGCACCGGCCACCGCGAGGCGGTTCTTGTGCGCTATGACAGCGATGTCACCGACTATCGCACATTGCTGGACCTGTTCTGGCGCAGCATCGACCCGACCGATGCGGGAGGGCAGTTCTGCGACCGCGGAGAGCCCTATACCACCGCCGTATTCGTCCAGTCCGGGGCCGAGCGGCGGGCGGCAGAGGCCTCGCGCACAAGTGCTCAGGCCGCCCTCGGACAAACGATCGTCACCCCGATCCTCGATGCAGCACCCTTTTTCGTGGCCGAGGACTACCATCAGGGCTACTGGCAATCGCGCAGCCTGATCCCCACGCGGTTCGGTCTGATCACCAAGGCCGAGGCCTACAAGCGCTATCGCGACGCCTGTGGCCGCAATGCCCGCCTGCGGGAGCTGTGGGGCAACGCCACACCCTTTGCCGGAGGGTGAGCGGCTCAGAAGCCGTAGAGGTTGTTCCGGATGACGATCCGCAGGGCATAGATCGCGATCAGCGCGACCAGAGGTGCGAAGTCGATGCCGCCGGTCGCCGGCAGAACCGAGCGGATACGCGAATACGCAGGCTCCAGAACGCGGTTCAGCCCGTCCCATATCTGCCCGACCAGCGGCTGCCGCAGGTTGAGCACGTTGAACATCACTAGCCAGCTGATGATGATATGGGCGATGATCACGAACCAGATCACGTCCAGTACCAACAGCACGATCTCGAGCAGGGAAGTCATGATCCGTCCTTTTTCGGCCCGGTCGGAGAGGTAAGGGCCGCGGCCCGGAAAGGCAAGCCGACGCGACGTCCGGCTTGACGCAATCCACGGGTGCGGCGATTCCGGTGCCAGGTCACGCTTCTGCGGGGGTAGCCATGTATCCTTTCCTGCGCGCCATGCGCGAGGTTGCCCGCGCCGGGCGGTCCGGTCCGCTGGAGCTTACGGGCCGACATGTCTCGCATCACCGCTGCTGGCCCTGGGACCTCGATCCATGGTTGGAGCTGAACAACGGCCGCACGCTGACCCTCTTCGATCTCGGTCGCCTGCCGCTGCTGCACAGGACAGGCCTTCTGCGCCTTATCCGGGCCCGCGGATGGGGCTTTGCCATGGCCGGGGCCAGCGTGCGCTGGCGTCGCCGGGTGCGCGCGTTCGACGCCTTCGAGATGCACACCCGGATCGTGTCCTGGGACGCGCGGTTCTTTCACATCGAGCAGACGATGTGGCGGGGCGGCGAGGCCACTTCCTCTGCGCTCTACCGGGCGGCGGTCACCGGGCCTGACGGCATTCTCCCGCCCGTCGAGGTCACGACCGCGCTGGGTCACGAGACGCCCCCGCCGCCCCTGCCCGCCTGGATCGTCGCCTGGAGCGAGGCCGAGGCGGCGCGGCCCTGGCCGCCCGAGGGCTGACTGCGGGCGGTGCGCGTCTCACACAGCTTTGCCTTGCGCCGTGCCGCATCAGGCTGTCAGATCGCCGCGGGACATCTGGCAGGGAATTTGTCATGAACGCGCGCGAGGCAAGACGACGGATCTGGGGCTGGTGGATGTTCGACTTCGCCAACCAGCCTTACAGCACCCTGTTGATGACCTTCATCTTCGCCCCCTACTTCGCATCCGCCGTGGTCAGCGACCCCACGCTGGGGCAGCAATACTGGGGTTGGATGCTGGCTATCTCGGGGCTGTTCATCGCCCTTATGGCCCCCATCCTCGGCGCGATCGCCGACAGTGCGGGGCCGCGGCGGCCGTGGCTTCTGTTCTTTTCTCTGCTCTATGTGATCGGGGCGGCGGGGCTGTGGGTGGCGGCGCCGGGGACCGAACATGTCGTGCTTGTTCTGGTGCTGTTCGCCATAGGCATGATGGGGCTCGATTTCGGGATCATCTTCACAAATGCCTACCTGCCGGAACTCGGCCGACGAGAGGAACTCGGCGCGATCTCGGGCACCGGCTGGGCGGTAGGCTATGGCGGCGGTGTGCTGGCGCTGATCGTCATGCTGCTGATCTTCGCCGAGAACGAGGCCGGCGTCACGCTGCTGGGCAATCCGCCGCCGCTCGGCCTCGATGCCGAGGCCCGCGAGGGCACCCGCATGGTCGGCCCGCTCTCGGCGCTGTGGTATGTCGTCTTTGCCCTGCCCTTCTTCCTGTGGGTGCCCGATGTCGCGCGCAAGCCACGGGTGGCCGGTGCCGTGGCCCGGGGGATGCGCGACCTGTGGGGCACCCTGCGCAACCTCCCGCGCAACCGCAGCCTTGCCGCCTATCTGGGCGGCTCGATGCTCTATCGAGACGGGCTGAACGGCATTTTCGCCTTCGGCGGCATCTACGCCGCAGGGGTTCTGGGGTGGTCGATCGTGCAAATCGGGGTCTTCGGCATCCTTGCCGCCGTCGTCGGGATCGTGGGGTGCTGGTTCGGGGGGCGCGCCGCCCGGCGCGTTGG
>JAFIEC010000206.1 GCA_020832725.1 Paracoccaceae bacterium
CATTCTTGCGGATCTTGGCTTGCCTGCAGGCGGTGCTTCGGGTGTGTGCCACCCGTCGCCCGTCTGGCGCGCGGCACCGGGGGCAAGCCCACCGAACCGTCACCGGGCGGGCACGCGGCCGATCGGTTCCCTTGCACGCGGCTCACCCGCCCGGACCCGCTGCGGCGCGATCTCGCCGCACGCAATTCGCCCCCGGGCGATCGCTGCGCGCCGCCCGCCCCCCCATGATCCGACCCCGCCCAATCCGGCCCCGCCTAATCCGGCCCCGCCCAATCCGGCCCCGTCCGGCCAGCCGCCCCGCCATCGTTGCAGCCTTCGGCCCAGCCGGGGGCCAGAAGGGTTGCCCCAACGGCTGTCACCGCCCGTCACCGCCCGTCACCGCGCGGAGCGTCGAGACGATCGGGCAGGAAGGCCGCGGGTGGCCCCGCCCCCTCGCCAAGGAGCGCCTCGGCCAGCGCCTCGGCCAGTGCCGGGGCAAGGGCAAAGCCGGTCTTGAAGCCACCATTGGCGATCCAGTGGCCGGGGAACCCGGGCAACGGCCCCGCCAGGGGCCGCCCGTCGCGCGCCCGAGGTCGCAGCCCTGCCCAGCGGGCCAGCACCGGCGCCTTTGCCAGCGCCGGCACCAGGCCTCGTGCCCGTTCGATCACCGCCTCGAGCGCGTCATCGGTCTTCTCGGCGTGCTGCCAGACCCGCTCGCTGGTGGAGCCCACGGCCACGGTGCCGTCGGCATGGGGCACGACATGCAGCCCGGGCGCAGAAACCTGCGCCGCCAGAGGGACGCTCAGGGCCAGCACAGCGGCCTGCCCCTTGACCCCGCCGCCCAGTGCAAGGCCATCGGCACCCCTGCTGGCGACAAGGCCGGCGGCACCTGTCGCCCAGACATGGGCGCGGGCAGGCGGCAGCTGCGCGCGGCCCGGCGATCCGGGGCCTGCGGGCATGGGCTGGCCGGTGACAATCTCGGCCCCGGCGCTGCGCAGGGCGGCCAGCAGGCTGCCGAGGGCGGCGCGCGGGGCCAGTCGCGCGCTCAGGCTGTCATGGGCCAGCCAGCCCGTCGGGCTGTGCGGCACCAGACCGCGCCACGCCTCGGCCCGCACCAGCCGCCATTCGGCCTGCCCGCCCCAATGCCGCGCCGCCCCCTCGGCCCGCGCCTCTGCCCGGGCGATCGCGGCCTCATCGGGCAGGGGCTGCACCCGGCCCAGCCGAGCATAGCCGGGATCGCCCCCGCCGGTGCGGGCCACATTGGCCCACCAGCCCTCGGCCATCATCAGCGCCTCGAGCTGGAATGCCTTGGCCGCGTCCCACCGTTCCGGCGCATGGGGGGCCAGCGCACCCACCACTCCGCCACTGGCCCCGGCACCAGGCAGGGCGGCCTCGCAGACCATCACCCGGGCCCCGCGGCGCGCGCAGGCCCAGGCTACCGACAGGCCCATCACGCCCGCCCCCACCACACAGATGTCGGCCATTGCCATTTCTCCGCCGCTGCCGCACCTTCGGCCCCGTCTCAGGGTAGGGCAGGCGATGGGGCAGGGCCAGAGCGCGACAGGATCGGCCGGGCACCGCCTCGGCTGGACGGAGGAGGGGGTTCCGGTCTCGCTTCTCCATGAGGATCCGTATTTCTCGCGCAGCGGCGGGCTGCAGGAAACCACCCATGTCTTTCTGGACGGAAACGACCTGCCCGCGCGGTTTCGCCCCGGCTTTCACATCGCCGAGATCGGGTTCGGAACCGGGCTGAACCTGTTGGCGGCCTGGGCGCTGTTCCGGACGGCGGGCATCCCCGGCCGGCTCCGCTATACCGGCTTCGAGGCCGCCCCCCTCGGCGCTGCGGATATCGCCCGGGCATTGGCGCCATTCCCTGCGCTGGCTCCGTACCTGCCCCCGCTGCTTGCCGCCGCAGAGGGCGGGTCATGGCGGATCGAGGCCCCCGATCTGGAGGCGCGGGTGATCCCGGGCGATGTGCGCGACACACTGCCTCGTTGGCAGGGCAAGGCGGATGCGTGGTTCCTCGACGGCTTTGCTCCCGCCCGCAACCCCGATGCATGGGAGCCCGCCCTGATGGCGGAGGTGGCGCGCCACACCGTGCCGGGGGGCAGCTTTGCCACCTATTCGGCCGCAGGCGCGGTGCGCCGCGCACTGGGGGCGGCGGGCTTTGCCGTCGCCCGCGCCCCCGGCTTTGCCGGCAAGCGCCACATGAGCCGGGGCGCGCTGCGGCTCTGCGCAGGTGCCGCGGGGGGGGCTGTCTGATGCGGCAGGATACGCGGCTGGGCATCGTGCTGATGGTGCTGACCACCATGGTCTTTGCCGCACAGGACGGCATTTCGCGCCACCTCGCCGAGAGCTACAACGTGCTGATGGTGGTGATGATCCGCTACTGGTTCTTTGCCGCCTTCGTCATTGCCGTGGCATCGCGCAAGGCAGGCGGGCTGCGGGCCGCCGCAGCCACGCGCCAGCCGCTGCTGCAGATCGGTCGCGGCGTGTTGCTGGCCGCCGAGATCTGCGTGGCGATCCTTGCCTTCACGCTGCTCGGGCTGGTCGAGGCCCATGCGATCTTTGCCTGCTATCCGCTGCTGATCGCGGCGCTGTCCGGCCAGGTCCTGGGAGAGCGGGTGGGCTGGCGGCGCTGGGTGGCGGTCGGGGTCGGGCTGGTGGGCGTGCTGATCATCCTGGCACCGGGGGCGGGGGTGATCTCTCCGGCCTCGCTCATCGCCTTGCTGGCGGCGTTCATGTTCGCGCTTTATGGCCTGCTGACACGCTATGTCGCCCGGCAGGACAGCGCGGCGACCTCCTTTTTCTGGACGGGGGTCGCAGGCGCGGGGCTGATGACGCTGATCGGCCCATGGTTCTGGGAGCCGATGGCGCCGGGTGACTGGGGCTGGATGTCGGTTCTGTGCGTGACCGGGGCGCTGGGGCATTTCCTGCTGATCAAGTGCTACGAAGTCGCCGAGGCCAGTGCGGTGCAGCCCTTCGCCTATCTGCAGCTGGTCTTTGCCAGCACCCTGGGCGTGACCCTGTTCGGCGACGTGCTGGCCCTCAACATCGTCGCGGGGGCGGGGATCGTGGTCGGTGCCGGCCTCTTTGCCCTGTGGCGGGAACGTGTCCGCGCGACCCGGGCGGCTGCTGCAGGCGGTGAAGAAACCTGACCGATTCCCGGCCAATTGGTCGAACAATGGTTGCTTGGCCAGTGGTCGGAGGATAACAATATGTCCGGGAGCCGCA
The DNA here is from genome assembly GCA_020832725.1 of Paracoccaceae bacterium. Lineage (GTDB taxonomy): Bacteria > Pseudomonadota > Alphaproteobacteria > Rhodobacterales > Rhodobacteraceae > JAFIEC01. Next base: position 3,214 of record JAFIEC010000206.1, read on the forward strand.
CAAGATTTCAGATTGCGGCCTCGTGACAAGCGACAACCGATCTGGGAGGATCACATGTCAAAGATGACAACCCGGCTGCTGGGAACGGCAGCCGCCTTCGGCCTTGCAGCCATGACCGTCACCGCCGCCGATGCACAGGACCGCATCCGCTGGCAGGTGCCAATGGCGTTCCCCAGCACACTTGCCGGTCTGGCCGACGCGATGCCCTGGATGGCCGATCAGATGCGTGCCGTCACCGATGGGCAGATCGACCTCCGCGTGGCCGAGCCCGGCACCGTCATTCCGCCACTGGCCGTGTTCGAGGCGGTGGGCGATGGCAACCTCGATGCCGCCTATTCCTGGATGGGCTACGAGCTTGGCACGCTGCCCTCTGCCGCCCTGTTCGGGGCGACGCCCTTCGGGCTGGAATCGACCGAATACCTCGCATGGCTCTATTTCCATGGCGGGCGGGAGCTGATGGCCGAGGCCTATGAGCCCTTCAACATCCACATGATCCCCTGCGGCTCCATCAGCCCCGAAGGCGCGGGCTGGTATCGCTTCGAGCTGCAGGATGTCTCTGATCTGCAGGGTCTGAATTTCCGCGCGGCCGGCCTTGGCGGCGAGATCATGACCGAGCTTGGCATGTCGGTGACCGTGATCGCGGGCGGAGAGATCTATCAGGCGCTGGAGACCGGGCGGATCGACGCCGCCGAATTCTCGCTGCCCTCCTCCGACAAGCAGCTGGGCTTCCACCAGGTGGCGGATTACTATTACCTGCCCGGCTGGCACCAGCCCGGCACCAACCAGGCCCTCTATGTAAACATGGATTCCTGGAATTCGCTCTCCCCGCAGACCCAGGCCCTGTTCGAGATGTCCTGCATGGCGGCCAACGCCTATGCCATCGCCAAGGCCGAAGCCATGCAGGGCGAAACCCTTGCCTTCTTCGAGGAAGCGGGCGTCAACATCCGCACCTATTCCGACGAGTTCATTGCCGCCTTCCGCGAAGCGCACCACACGGTAATGGAGCGGCGTTCGGCCAATGACGAGCTGTTCGCGCGCATCTACAACTCCATGATGGAGTTCCAGGCCCTGAACCGTCCGTGGAAAGAGCAGGGCTATCTGCCCCGCGACTGGCAGACACGCATCGGCGAGTGAGGCGGGCATCGATGCCCCGGGCGCCCCAGTGGCCCCAGTGAACGCTGCGCGGCCCGTCGTAACGGCGGGCCGCGTCCCAACTGGGAGGATGACCGGCCAGCCCGGGCGATCCTCCGCGCGCCATCGTCATGGATGTCGAGGGAGACCGCATGCAATCCCATGAACCGGAGATCGACCTCGAAAAGGTCGAGTCCGCCTCCAGCAGGGCCCAGCGGCTCGACTTTCCCCGGACGCGCATATCCAACGTGATGGAAGCCATCCTGAATGTGGTCGGCTCCGCCATCGGCTGGCTCTGGGTGGCCCTTGTGCTGGTGATCATCCTTGCGATCGCGATCCGCTACCTCATCGGCGGCAATACCGTCTGGATCGAGGAAACCCAGTGGCACATGTTCGCCGTCGGCTACATGCTGGGGATCGGCTATGCGATCGTGCATGATTCCCACGTGCGGGTGGATGTCCTCGCATCGCGGTTCCGGCCCCGGCCAAGGGCGTGGATCGAGCTGTTCACGATCGTCGTGATCATCTACCCGCTGTGCTATCTGATCATCGATTACGGCATGCCCTTCGTCGAGAATTCCTTCCGCCGCAACGAGCGATCGTCGCAGCCCGGAGGGCTTGCGAATCGCTGGGCAATCAAGGCCGTGATCCTCGTGGCCTTCGGGCTGATCGCCTTTGCCGCAACCGCGCGCCTGCTGCGCGTCTGCGCCTTCCTGTTCGGATTTCCGCGGCCCCTGCCACACCGCAGCTGACCCGACACCCACACCCAGCCACCGGAGCGCAGTCGCTCCTGGTCGCAGACAGATTGGCGATAGAGGCCGCGATGTTCGAGACGAACGAGATTCTGGTGCTGGCCATGCTGCTCAGCTTCATGGCCATGCTCTTCATCGGAATTCCCGTGGCCTGGGCGCTGGCGGGGGTGTCGCTGTTCTTCAGCGCGCTGGCCATCTTCGGCTCCGAGACTTTCGTCTGGGATACCTATTTCCTCGAGAGTTCGCGCATCTATGGCGTGATGGTCCAGAGGATATGGGGGCAGATGTCCAACTGGATCCTCGTTGCGCTGCCGATGTTCGTCTTCATGGGCCTGATGCTGGAACGCTCCGGCGTGACCGAAAAGCTGATGTCCAACTTCATCGTGCTGTTCGGCCGGTTTCGCGGCGGGCTGGCCCTTGGCGTGGTTCTCATCGGGATCCTTCTGGCCGCATCAACCGGCATCGTGGGGGCCTCGGTGGTGCTGCTGGCGATGCTGTCCATGCCCATCATGCTGCGGGAGGGCTACAACAAGGGCTTTGCCTCGGGCGTGGTCGCCTCGGCGGGGACCCTGGGCATCCTCATTCCGCCCTCGATCATGCTGATCATCATGGCCGACCAGAGGTCGGTCTCGGGGGGCAACCTGTTCATGGGGGCGCGGATCCCGGGGCTGATGCTGGGGGCGTTCTACCTTGTCTACATCCTCGTGGCGGCAGGGCTGTTCCGCAACCTCGCCCCCGCGCCCAAGGACCTGCCGCCCGTGACGCTGCAGCTGGTGCTGTCCACCCTGTGGGCGGTGATGCCGCCCCTGATGCTGATCATCGCGGTGCTGGGATCGATCTTCCTCGGAATCGCCACCCCGACAGAGGCGTCTGGCGTCGGGGCCTTCGGGGCCTCCCTTCTGGCAGCGCTGAACGGGCGCCTGACGTGGTCGGTGATCAGGGAGGTGGGCATGAAGACCACCCTGACCACCGCATTCATCTTTGGCATCTTCCTTGGGGCGACCCTGTTCGCCGTGGTCATGCGCCAATTGGGCGGCGATGAGTTCATCAGCGACATTCTGCGCGGTCTGCCCTTCTCTCCGGGGGGGATCGTGCTTGCGATCCTGCTCCTCACCTTTCTGGCGGGGTTCTTCCTCGACTGGCTGGAAATCTCGCTGATCATTCTGCCGCTGGTGGCCCCCGTGGTGGTGGCGCTGGGGTTCGATCAGTACTGGTTCATCATCCTCTTTGCGGTGACCTTGCAAACCTCGTTCCTGACACCGCCGGTGGGCTTTTCGCTGTTTTACCTCAAGGGGGTGGCGCCGCCCGAGGTGACGATCCGTGACATCTACAAGGGGGTCATCCCTTTCGTGATGCTGCAGATGCTGGCGGTGCTGTGCGTCTTCTACATTCCCGATCTTGTGTTGTGGTTGCCCGACCGGCTGCTGAAGTGACGCGCTGCCGTGTTGGCGGTCACTGGACGCAGGCGGCCCGCTCGCCTAGAGAGGCGTCAGACCTGCGGGGGAGCCGATGCGCATACTGATCACCAATGACGACGGGATCAACGCCCCCGGGCTGGCCGTCCTGACCGACATTGCCCGGGAACTGGCCGGACCGGAGGGCGAGGTCTGGACCGTGGCGCCCGCCTTTGAACAATCGGGCGTCGGCCACAAGATCAGCTATACCCATCCCACCATGATCGCCGAGCTTGGCCCCCGCCGCTTTGCCGCCGAGGGCTCGCCTGCAGATTGCGTGCTCGCGGGGTTGTATGACGTGATGCGCGATGCACCGCCCGATCTGGTGCTGTCGGGCGTGAACCGGGGCAACAATTCGGCCGAGAACGTGCTTTATTCCGGCACCATCGGCGGCGCGATGGAGGCGGCGCTGCAGGGCGTGCGTGCGATCGCGCTGTCGCAATATTTCGGGCCCGACGTGGCGGCACTCGACAATCCCTTTGATGCCGCCGCCACTCATGGCCTGGCCACGATCCGCGCCCTGCTGGAGCGTGCACCCTGGGACGAGACCGATTACAGGCTGTTCTACAACGTCAATTTCCCCCCCGTCGCCGGTGCCCAGGTGCGCGGAACGCGGGTTGCGGCGCAGGGGTTTCGCCGTGGTGTTTCGTTCGGGATGCAGCCCCAGATGTCGCCTTCGGGGCGGCGGTTCCTGTGGGTGACGGGGGGCGCGCAGAACGTGCCGACCGCGCCCGGCACCGATGCCGCGGTCAATCTCGAGGGCTATATCTCGGTCACGCCCATGCGCGCCGACCTGACGGCCCACGACGCGCTGGCGGAGGTAGAGGCCCGGTTGGCATGACCTTCGACGCCGAGCGCAAGATGCGACTGCTCTTCGCGCTCCGCTCTCGGGGGGTGACCGACACGCGGGTGCTCATGGCCATGGAGAAGATCGACC
>JAFIEC010000207.1 GCA_020832725.1 Paracoccaceae bacterium
TGCCCATGCGGGCGTGCGGCCCGAGATCATGGGCATCGGCCCGGTTCCGGCGGTTCAGGCCCTGCTGGCTCGAACCGGCCTGAGCATCGAGGACTTCGACGTGATCGAGTCGAACGAGGCCTTTGCCGCACAGGCGCTTGCCGTGAACGCGGGTCTTGGGCTGGACCCGGTGCGCGTGAATCCCAATGGCGGGGCGATCGCGCTCGGCCATCCCGTGGGCGCAACGGGGGCGATCATCACCCTGAAGGCGCTCGCGGAACTGGAGCGTATCGGCGGGCGGCGCGCGCTGGTCACCATGTGCATCGGCGGTGGACAGGGCATCGCTATCGCGCTCGAACGGACCTGACGGCACGCCCGGGACCTGCTCAGGGCAAGGGGCGCAACTCCACCGTGGCGCGGGCGGCCTGTCCCCGGGCATCTATCACCGACAGGCTGAGAAAGCCCGGGCCCGGGGGTGCCATCTGCATCTCCCGGTCATGGCTTGGCGTGCCCAGCGGCACGCCATCGGCCAGCCAGGTAAAGGGCGGCTGGCCCGCGCGCACCCGCAGCAGCAAAGGCATGTCCGCCAGACCTCCTACCTCGACCCGGGCACCATCGGGGGGAAAGGCGATCTCGGGCCCGCCGCCTTCGGGGCGCAGTGCCGCGCCTCGTGCTTCGAAGCGCCGCAGCGGCAGGGGCAGTTCATCAGCCGCCACCACAAGCGTGGCGGGCGGCGGCGGAGCCAGGGGCGTGCGCTGGGGCGCGATCCGGGCGAAGCTGTCGAAGAGAAGCGGCGCCGCTGCATCGAGCCCCAGCGCCCCGGGCACGGGCGTGCCGTCCGGACGACCGATCCAGACCCCCACCACATGCCTGCCGTCATACCCAACCGCCCAGGCATCCCGGTGACCATAGGACGTGCCCGTCTTGAACGCGATCCGGCGCGGCGCGGCCTGTGCTGGCGGGGGTGTTCCGACAAGGATGTCCCCCACCATCCAGGCGGCTTCGGGCGAAAGCAATCGCCTTGGGCGGATTCGGGTTTCCTGCTCGGGCGTCTCCAGAAGGGCCATCGCACGCCCGCCGTTGGCCAGTCCGCCATAGAGGGTGACGAGCCCCTCGAGGCTGGTTCCGACACCGCCCAGCGCCACGGCAAGGCCTGGCGCGCCCCCGCCCGGCAGGCGCGCCGGAGCACCGACCCGCGCCATCCGCGACGTCAGCACCGAGGGGCCGAGCGCGTCAAGCAACGCCACCACGGGCAGGTTCAGGGAATCCTCCAGCGCCTGGCGTACACGCACGGTGCCCCGAAAGCGCCGGTCGAAGTTCTGCGGTGCATAGCCTCCGAAATCCGCAGGGCTGTCGTCGATCAGCGTCTCGGGATGGGCCAGCCCGGCCTCGAAGGCCAGGCCATAGACCAGCGGCTTGAGCGTCGAGCCGGGCGACCTCAGGGCGCGGGTCATGTCCACGAAGCCCGCACGCGCGGTGTCGGTGTAATCCGCCGAACCGACCCGGGCCAGAACCTCGCCGGTGCCGTGATCGGCCACAAGGATCGCCACCGAGAGCCGCCCGTCACGGCCCGCGACCGCAGCCGCCGCCAACCCCTCCAGTCGCGCCTGCAGGGACGCGCTCAGGGTCACGTCATGGCGCGGGCGGGCCGGGGCTGCGGCGCGCAGACGGTCCGCCAGATGGGGTGCCAGCGCGGGAAACGGGCGGCGGGCTTGCGGAACCGGCTCGAGCCGGGCCGCAAGCGCCTCCTCCGCGCCCAGAACGCCCGCCCCCTCCAGTCGCGACAGCACCCGGTCGCGGGCGGCGCGGGCGGCCTGGGGGTGGCGGTCCGGGCGGCGGCCCTCGGGCGCCTGGGGCAGCGCGACCAGCAACGCCACCTCGGCCGGGGTCAGCCGACGCGGCTCCTTGCCGAACCAGGCAAGGCTAGCGGCGCGCACCCCCTCAAGATTTCCGCCATAGGGCGCATGGTGCAGATAGAGCGCCAGCACCTCGTCCTTGGACAGTCGCCGCTCCAGCGCGAGTGCAACCCGCACCTGCCGGAGCTTGCCGGGCCAGCGCCCGGTGCCGCTCTCCTCCAGAAGGCGGGCAACCTGCATCGTCAGGGTCGAGCCCCCTGAAACCACCCTGCCCGCGCGCAGGGCCTGCCCGCCGGCACGCAGCAGGGCGAGGGCATCCACGCCGCCATGGGCATGAAAGCGGCGATCCTCATAGGCGATCAGGGCCGCGATCAGCGCCGGGTCCACGGCCCCCGGTGTCACCGCCAGACGCCAGCGGCCGTCGGCCACCAGATGGGCCCGCATCAGATGCCCGTCGCGGTCGTGCATCGTGACCGATGTCTCGGGCACCAGCGCGGGCAATTCGGTCCGTGCGATCCAGGCCTCTGTCGCATCTCGCGCCAGCGCCAGCGCGAACAGCCCGGCCGCCAGCCCGAAGAGGACGCCTGACGACAGCCCCCTCATGGGATGCCGCTCATGCGCCGCTCATTCGGCCACGAGAACGCGGCCCGTCGCGGTCCAGCCGCGACGATGGGGGCGGTACATGTCCTCGACCGTGGCGGCCGGATGCAGATAGTCGCCAGGCGTGATCGCGCGCACGACATAGCCAAGGCGGAACGCCTCGTCCTGCCGCCAGTCCACCGCTGCGAGAAAGCGATCGTCACGAAACTCGGCGTGGCGGGGTGTCGCGTTCAGCTCCAGCCAGTCCAGCGCCCGGATATCGCCGGAGCGCAGAAAGGCTGGATTGTCGATCTCGAACCCTGCCGGCAGCGGATCGGAGACCATCAGCCGACCCTCCCCGCCACGCTCGGGCGTGATGGTCAGCACCGTCACCATGCGTGCACCCGCAGTCACCGAAGCCGGATCGATCTGCTCTCCCTCCAGCGTGTAATGGGCCCGCGCGATCCGGTAGCCGTCGCTGGCCGCAGGCTCGGGCACCAGCGGCTGGCCGAAGGTGGTCAGCGTCACCTCCACGGGGCGGGCCCCGTCGTTGCGCAGGGCGCGCGGCATGTCGGGCCCGGGTCGCAGGGCACGCACGCCCGCGCCGGCAACGGCTTCACCGTCCAGCGACAGCCCTCCTGGCAGCGGCTCGGCCCCCAGCGCATGGGCCGCCAGCAGCGACCAGGCCAGTTCCTGGGTGGAGGCCGAACGACCGGGGCGCAGCGCAGCCCCCACCCGCTCGGTCAATGCGCTGATGTCGATGGCATCGCTCCCCGCTTCGGTCGCCAGCGCCAGCAGCCCCGCCGCATCGCGGGTTGCGGTCCCGTAATCGGACCGCCAGACCCGCGCGGCGTCGCGTTCGGGCGCGCGCGACGTCATCGCCTCGGCCAACCGGAACATCCGGTCCGCGCGGGGCTGGTCGCCATAAAGCGCAAGTGCAGCCCCCAGCTGCGCACGGGCGAGCGGGGTGGCAAAGGCCTCGGCCCTGGCATCCGCGTAATAGCGCAGATCGCCCATCCGCGCCGCGCCCTCGCGCGCCAGAACATAGAGCGCATAGGCGATATCCTCGCCACCCTGCTCGAAATCGGATGCATAGGAGAGACGCGACTGAAGGTTGTCGAGCGCCGATGCAAAGGCCCGGGGCGGCACCTCGTGGCCGCGGGCAAGCGCCCGTGACAGGAAGTCGGTGACATAGGCATCCAGCCAGAAATCACCACCGTCGGGATACCACAGGCCAAAGCCGCCCCCCGCCGCCTGGTTCAGAAGAACCGACTGGATCGCGCCTGCGATGCGCGCGCCGAGGTCCTCGGCACGCTCCATTTCCAGCGCCCGGGCGACATCCTCGAAATGCACCAAAGCCAGCGCCTGCGAGGCGATCTGCTCGGTACAGCCAAAGGGATAGCTGTCCAGCGCAGCCAGAAGCCCCGGCGCGTCGAGCCGCGACAGCGCACCCAGAGACAGCGTCGCGCGCGCGCCTGCCAGAGACAATCCGTCAAAGACCGTCTCCTCGAGGCGAAGGGTCGCCCCGGGGGCCAGCGCGATGCGCTCGGTCCGGGCGATCTCGGGGCCGTTGTCGCGCAGATCGACCGACAGCGCCTGTTCCAGAACCTGCCCGCCGGGCGTCGTCAGACGCAGCACCACGCGCGCGGGCCCCACCTGCCGGCCGGCCGTCAGAGGAACCGAAAGGCGCACGCGCGCGCCTTCCTCCAGGCGCAACGTCGCAGGAACAGCCTCCTCGCCCAGGCGCAGCGGCCCTTCGCTGGCCAGCGCGAGCGCCATCTCTCCTGCCGGCCCCGCAGCATGCGCGAATTCCAGCAGAAGGCGGCTTTCGTCACCCGGGGCAAGGAAGCGCGGCAGGCTGGCCGTCACCACCACCGGATCAGCCACCTGCACATCGGCCTGCGCCTGCCCCACCCCGCTGTCGGACCAGGCGATCGCCATCAGGCGCACCGTTCCATTGAAGGCGGGCAGGTCGAAGGCGACCTCTGCCACCCCGTCGGGGCCCAGCGTGACCGGCCCGGTGAAGAAGGCCACAAGCTCCTCGGTCGGGGGCGGGGCCTGCCTGCGCATGCCACCGCCTGCGTCGCCGCCAGACCGGATGCGGGCGGTGCTGGTGCCCTCCGGCTCGATCAGTCGCCCGTAAAGGTCGCGCAGACCGATGCCGAGGCGCTTTTGCCCGAAGTAATGGGCCGAAGGGTCGGGGGCCTGAAAGCCGGTCAGGTTCAGGATACCCAGATCGACC
>JAFIEC010000242.1 GCA_020832725.1 Paracoccaceae bacterium
TTCTCCTTCACCACGCCTTCCATCAACATCAGGCCCAGATTCGCCCCCGCCCGCCGCCATGGCGAATCGGCCCCCTTGTAGATGAAGAGGCGCAGGTCGTTCAGCCGCCCAGGCATCTGCGGCCGCCCCGCAGCCAGCCAGGCCTCGCGACTCTGCCCGCCCTTCCAGGCGCGGGTGGTGAAGCCCAGGATCTCCACCTTGACCTGGCACCGCTCCAGCGTGCGGGCCAGAACATCGGCACAGATCGCGGCAATGGATATGGGCCTGCCCCGCATGGAACCGGAATTGTCCAGAAGCAGGGTCACCACGGTATCGCGGAATTCGGTGTCGGATTCGACCTTGAAGGACAGCGGAGTCGTTGGATTGGCCACAACCCGCGCCAGACGCCCGGCATCGAGGATCCCCTCCTCCATGTCGAATTTCCAGCTTCGGCTCTGCTGGGCCTGAAGGCGGCGCTGCAGCTTGTTCGCCAGCCTCGAGACTGCGCCCTTCAGCGGCTCGAGCTGCTGGTCGAGATAGGCGCGCAGGCGTTCAAGCTCTGCCGTGTCAGCCAGATCCTCGGCACGCACCTCTTCGTCATGGGTATTGGTGAAAACCAGATAGCGCGGATCGGCCTCGGAGGGTGGGGCGGGACGTGGCGGCTCGGCAGGCGGGTCGCCCTCGGCAAGGTCGGCCTCGTCCGAAAGGTCGTCCTCGGCCTGTTCCAGCGACGCCTGCGCGGCAGAGGGCTCGCTGTCGTCGCCCTCGCCCATGTCGCTGTCGCTTTCGCTGTCGTCCGACTGGCGCTCCTCGTCGCCGGTGCTTTCGGCCTCGTCCTCGGCGTTCTCGTCCTGCGCCTCGTCCTCGGCATCCTCCTGCGGCGCGTCGGGGTCGTCCCCCAGCTGCTCGCCGAACCCCAGATCATCGATCACCTGCCGGGCCAGCCGGGCAAAGGTGCGCTGGTCGGCCAGCGCCGCGTCCAGCCCCGCAAGTGTCGGCCCCGCAGCCTCCTCGATGAAGCCGCGCCGCAGCTCCATCACATTGGCAGCCGCCTGGGGCAGCGGGCGGCCCGTGGCGAGATGGCGCAGAAGGTATCCTGCAGCCTGCGCCAGGGGGGCCTCGGCGGGGTCGGTGATGCCGCCATAGCCTGCACGCTCTGCTTCGACGGCGATCTTGGCATCGATATTGCCGGCCGTGCCGGGCATCATCCGCGCGCCCACCGCTTCGCAGCGGGCAGTCTCCAGGGCTTCATAAAGATCTCGGGCCATCTGGCCCTGGGGCATGTAGCGGGCATGCAAACCGCTGTCGTGATGGCGCAGGCGCAGGGCATAGGCATCGCCGCAGCCCCGGGCCAGAAGCACTTCCTCGCGGGTGACGCGACGAGTGATCTGCGGCAGACGCACCGCCCCGCCGGTAAGGCCGGGCGGGTCCACGGAATAGCTGACATTCAGCTCGGGCGCGTCGGCCATCACCTTGGTCGCCTCGGCCAGCGCCTTCTTGAACGGGTCCGCAGGGTTGGGATCGGGGCGCTTCATAGCGGGGCTCTCACCTCTGGGGCATGAAGCGGCAGCCTCAGCCCATCGCCTGGGAGGCGGCGCTCTCGGGCAGTTCCTCGTCAAAGCAGCGCTGGTAGAATTCCGCCACGGTGGGCCGCTCCAGCTCGTCGCACTTGTTGAGGAAGGTGAGCCGGAAGGCATAGCCCACGTTGCGGAAGATCTGCGCGTTCTGCGCCCAGTTGAGAACCGTGCGCGGGCTCATGACCGTGGAGAGATCGCCATTCATGAACGCGGTGCGTGTCAGATCCGCGACCGTCACCATGCGCGACAGGACCGAGCGGCCCTTCTCGGTGTTGTAGGTCGGGTTCTTGGGCAGGATGATCGCGGTTTCGGCATCATGGCTGAGATAGTTGAGCGTGGCGACAAGGCTCCAGCGGTCCATCTGGCCCTGGTTGATCTGCTGGGTGCCGTGATAGAGGCCCGTCGTGTCGCCGAGGCCCACCGTATTGGCGGTGGCAAACAACCGGAAATAGCGGTGCGGCGTGATCACCTCGTTCTGGTCGAGAAGGGTCAGCTTGCCGTCGGTCTCAAGCACACGCTGTATGACGAACATCACGTCGGCCCGGCCCGCGTCATATTCGTCGAAGACGATGGCCACCGGGTTGCGCAGCGCCCAGGGCAGGATGCCTTCCTGGAATTCGGTCACCTGGCGGCCTTCGCGCAGCTTGATCGCATCCTTGCCGATCAGGTCGATCCGGCTGATATGGCTGTCGAGGTTGACGCGCACGCAGGGCCAGTTCAGCCGGGCAGCCACCTGTTCGATATGGGTGGACTTCCCCGTGCCGTGATATCCCTGAATCATGACGCGGCGGTTGTAGTGAAACCCCGCGAGGATCGCGAGCGTCGTGTCAGGGTCGAAACGGTAGGTGGCATCGATCTCGGGCACCCGGTCGGCCGGCTCGGCAAAGCCCTTCACGATCATGTCGGTATCGACGCCGAACACCTCCCGTACGGAAATGTCCTCGGTCGGTCTGCCCTCTGCCGTCATGTTTCCGTCCACCGTTCTGCCCCTTTCGCGCATATACGCCTTTCGGGTGTGGAACATATCGCAGGCGGGTGCAAGGGAAAGACCCGGGCCGCCCTGCCTGCCAGTCTCAGCCCGATCTGCGGAAGCGCAGGAGCGTGAAAAGGCCCAGCGGCGGCATGCTGCGCTCCTCCTCCAGCGCAAGGCGGGCATCGCCCATGATGCAGGCACGATCGAAATCGGAATGCCAGCCAAGCTGGTTCGCGAATGGGGCAAAGGCCCGCTCCACGGCTGCCAAGGCGCCGGTTTCGCGTGCGAAATGGTTCAGGATCACAACCTCTCCGCCGGGTCGGCAGACCCGTGCCATCTCGGCGATCACGCGCTCGGGTTCAGGAACCACCGAGACCAGATACATCGCGACCACGGTATCGAAGGAGGCGTCGGGAAAATCGAGTTCGCGGGCATCCATCTGTTTGAGCCCGGCGACGTTGGACAGGCCCAGCCTTGTCACCTTCTCCTCGGCACGGGCCAGCATCTCGGGGGAATAATCCACGCCGGTGACCCGAAGTTGCGCGCCGTAGGAGGGAAGCGACAGCCCGGTGCCGACACCCACCTCCAGCAAGTCGCCGGAGCGGGTGTTCAGCCATTCCACGGCCCGCCTGCGCCCCACCCCGGTAATCCGCCCGAAGGTGGAATCGTAGACGGGTGCCCAGCGTCGGTAACTGCGGCCTACTGCGCTGATATCCATATCCTACTCCTCGCCCGAGGGGGCTTGCCGCCGTTCCGCCCGCGCCCGCATGGACGTTCCGACGACAGCGATCGCATAAAGCACGCAAAGCAGCACCATGAGAAGCCACACTCGCGTGAGAAGCACGCCCACAAGGACCGCCCCTCCCAGCAGCACCCAGGGCGCATGTTCCCGCGCCACCCGCATCCGCTTGGGCGAGGGCGTGGGCAGGCGGCTGATCATCAGGCTGCCCACAAGGCCCAGATGCACCGACACGATCACCGTCTGCGCGCGCAGGTCGGCCAGCCCGGACAGCGACACGAAGACAGGCAACAGCCCCAGCATCGCCCCGGCGGGTGCCGGCACCCCGACAAAGCGCGGCGGGCCCTCCGGCTCGGGCAGGCCCAGCGCCGCGTTGAACCGCGCCAGCCGCAGCCCGCAGCAGATCAGGAAGGCAAGGACGAAGATCCAGCCAAAGCCCGGATCGCCGCTCATCGCGAACAGATAGACCAGCACGCCGGGCGCCACGCCGAAGCAGACGAAATCCGAAAGGGAATCAAGCTGCGCCCCCACCGCCGAAGTCGCCCGCAGCCGTCGCGCGATCAGCCCGTCCAGCCCGTCGATCACGGCTGCGAAGATGATCAGGGCAGCCGCCATCTCGAATCGACCATCCATCGCAAAGCGCAGCGAACTGAACCCTGCCGACAGTCCGATGATGGTCACGAGGTTGGGGATCAGCCGGACAAAGGGCAGGCTGTCAGGTCGCTTTCGGATCCGGGGGCGGCGTCCGGCTGGGATCGGAGGAGGATCGCCCTCGTCATCCATCTGTCAGCGTACCACACCGCTTCGGGCAGGCTCGTTTCCGGCCAGATCGGCCAGAACCGTCTCTCCGGCCACGGCCTTCTGGCCGCGCACGACAAGCGGCGCCACCCCCTCGGGAAGATAGACATCCACACGGGAGCCGAAGCGGATCATGCCGAAGCGCTCCCCGGTCTCGAGCCTGCGCCCCGCCTCCGTCCAGCAGACGATGCGCCGCGCCACGAGGCCCGCAATCTGCACCACCCCGAGAAGGCGGCCGTCGTCAAGCCGCAGGACAACGCCATTGCGCTCGTTGTCCTCGCTGGCCTTGTCGAGAGATGCATTGAGGAATTTGCCCGGACGATAGGCCACGCGCTCCACAACACCCGGCAGGGGCGCGCGGTTCACATGGCAGTCGAACACGTCCATGAAGACACTGATCCGTGTCAGCGGGACCGTGCCCATTTCAAGCTCCGGCGGGGGTGCGGCAGGCTCGATCATCGAGACCACGCCGTCGGCAGGGCTGATCATCAGCCCCGCCCGTGACGGGGTGACCCGGTCAGGATCGCGGAAGAAATAATAGCACCAGACGGTCAGCGCGAGCGCGACAAGACCCAGCGGAACCCAGAGCCACAAGGCGAAGAGCGTGACCGCGCCAAAGGCGGCCACGAACGGATAACCCTCGCGGTGAAGTCGCACCGTGACGGAAGCAAAGGTCTGTCCGGCCATGATCTTCCTCGGTCCGGTTGCGGGCCCGCGCACAGGCTGTGGATTCGGCTCAGTCGGGGAAGCTTCGGCTGATGCGAATCTGTTCCCAGGCCCAGACGACCTCCTGCAGGCGGTCTTCATCAGCGCGATTGCCGCCATTCATGTCGGGATGCAAGTCCTTCACGAGACTCTTGTACTGTCGGCGCACCTCGGCCTTGCTCCAGCTGTCGCGGGCATCGAGGATCTCCAGTGCGCGGCGCTCGTTGGGGGGCAGGCGACGGGCGGCACGGGCGGGATCGGGGGCGCGACGGGTTCCCTTGTCGCCAAGGATGTCCATCGGGTCGTTCACGCCCAGCCGGGACCAGGCGCGCCGCTCCGTGTTGCGGGAAAACGGCTCGGTCGGGCGCTCCCAGACGCGGTCGCTGTTCATGCGGGCTTCGAAATCGGCATCTGTCTGGCCCTGAAAGAAGTTCCACTTGAGGTTGTATTCGCGCACGTGCTCAAGACAGAACCAGACGTACTCGTCGAGGTGATCGGGCGATCTGGGTGCCCGGTACTTCCCGGGGCTCTTGCATCCGGGCGCTGCACAGGCATGCGTCGATGTATCAATCGCCCCCGACATTCCCCGGCGCCCCTTCTGGCGCCGACGCTTGTCGGCAGAAACCGAGATGTCGAAGTTGAACGGAGACCTCGAGGCCATGCGCCTCCCCCCTTTCCTGTTCGGGCACCGGAGTTTAGACCTTTGAGCAGGCGAACCAAGCCCATTCTGGAAAGGCCATGGAAAAAATGCTGATTGAGGACGAAATTCGCGACCGACTGTCGCAGGCCTTCGCACCGCTCCACCTCGAGGTGGCCGACGAGAGCGAGAGCCACCGCGGCCATTCCGGCTGGCGCGAAGGCGGACAGACCCATTTCCGGGTCACGATCGAGGCCCCCGCATTCGCCACCATGAGCCGGCTGGAACGTCATCGCGCGATCCACTCGGCCCTGGGGTCGGAGCTGGTCGGGCGCATCCATGCGCTGGCGCTCCACGTCTCCGGCCCCGAGCAGCCCGGTTGACGCATGGACGGTGCGTCATGCTTGCACCCCCCGCCAGCCCTCTGTAGCCGGGAAGGGCCGGGCGTGGTCACCGGGGAGTGACGAGGCCAGACCCCATGAGCGATGCGCCACTGACCTTCGCGCTTTCAGCGACCGCCGCAGGAGGCGATGACCCGACGCCTGACCGCATCTCCGTGCGCGATCATGTGCGCGAGGTGGAGATCGGCGCGTTCGCATCCGAACGTGGCGTGACCCAGCGGTTGCGCTTCAACGTGTTGCTGGAGGTGGTGCCTGGCGGTGCCGCCGAGACCGACGATGTGGACAAGGTCCTGTCCTACGATGTCATCCTCGGCGCCATCGATGCAGGCCTTGCAGGGGACCGCCTCAACCTTCTGGAGACGCTGGCAGAGCGTATCGCAGCGATCATCCTGACAGAGCCCAGAGCCTTGCGCGTGGCGCTGCGCATCGAGAAACTCGACCGGATTCCCGGCGCACTCGGGGTGGAAATCCTGCGCAGCAGGGCACCGGGGCAGAAATTGCGCGCCCTGCCGGTGGCAGCACAGACGGGCCCGCTTGTGCTGCTTCTGCCCGTGGCGGTGTGGCGCGGGTCCGAGGCGCTGGACTGGGCCCGCGCTGCGGGCGCAACCGGGCCTGCGGTGCTGGTCCTCGCACCACCCTCGCCCGCGATGCCCGCATGCGGAGACGCGGGGGCAGACAGGCACATCCGCCACCTCGCGTCCGAACAGGCCGCCTGGCACCTGCTGGGTCGCCTTCGCGCAGAGATGTCCGATGTGGTGGTGGCCGACAGCCGCACCGAACTCGACTGGGCGCTCAAGACCGGGCGGCTGGCGCTCTGGGGCCCGGCGCGGATGCTGCGCGACAGCCCGACATCGCCCGCAGACGAGACACCCGAGGCGATGGCCGCCTGGCTGGCAGAGCGGGTCGGGGCGCGGGCGGCCCGTATCGCCGGTCCTGCGCGGGGCGGGCTCGCGGGGCTCGCCGCTCCGGCAGACATCCACCGGGCGGCGACATGAAGGGCCCCGCCGCCGCGATCCTGCGTCCCCTCGCCCAGCCGCGCGCCGATGCAGGTGCCGAGGCCCCGGCCCTTGCCGGAAGCACCTGCATCGCGTTTCGCGAGGTAGAGGCGCGAGTGCCCGGGCTGCCCCCCCGCCGCATGGCGTGGGACAGACTTGACCCCGAGGCGCTGACGCGGCTGAGCGGGGCGCGCCCGCCCCTGCTGGGCCGCGCCCTGTCTCGCCCGCTGATCATGGGGGTGGTCAATGTCACCCCCGACAGTTTCTCGGACGGCGGCCGGTTCTACGGCACCGACCTGGCCGTTGCCCAAGGCCGGGCCCTGGCCGAAGCGGGTGCCGACCTCCTCGATGTCGGCGGCGAATCCACCCGGCCGGGTGCCGAGCCGGTATCCCCTGCTCAGGAAGCTGCACGGGTGCTGCCGGTCATCCTGGGGCTGCGGGCGGCAGTGCCGGAGGTGCCGATCTCCATCGACACGCGGAATGCCACGGTTGCCGCAGCGGCGCTGGAGGCGGGTGCCGCGATGATCAACGACGTCTCGGCCCTGACCCATGATGCAGACATGGCCCCGCTTGCCGCCAGTACAGGGGTACCATTGTGCCTCATGCATGCGCAGGGAGATCCGCGCACCATGCAGGACGACCCGCGCTATGGCGATGTGCTGGCGGAGGTCTGCGACTGGCTGGCCGGGCGTGTAGCCTTGGCGGAGTCATTCGGCATCGCGCGCTCGGCATTGCTGATCGATCCCGGCATCGGTTTCGGCAAGAACGTTCAGCACAACCTTGCCCTGATACGGGGGGTGTCGGCGCTGCATGACCTGGGCCTTCCGGTGCTGCTGGGCGTTTCGCGCAAGCGCTTCATCGGGGCGATCGGCAAGGAGGCGCGGGCCGACGGGCGGGTGCCCGGCTCGCTGGCAGCCGGCCTTGCGGGGCTGTCGCAGGGGGTGCATATTCTGCGGGTGCATGACGTGGCCGAAACCGTGCAGGCCCGGGCCCTCTGGGCTGCCATTCAGGACGCGGGGGCCGGAAGCGGGGCTGACAAGCCCCGCCTTTCCGGCGGGAGGCAGGTATGAGTCGCAGGTTCTTCGGAACGGACGGTGTGCGCGGGCGCGCCAATTCGCACCCCATGACGGCGGACATGGTCCTCCGGCTGGGTGCCGCTGTCGGCCGCTACTTCCGCCGTGGAGGTGCCAACGGGCACCGTGTCGTCATCGGCAAGGATACCCGCCTGTCGGGCTACATGATCGAGACGGCACTGACCGCGGGGCTGACCTCCACGGGCATGAACGTACTGCTTCTGGGGCCAGTGCCAACCCCGGCCGTCGGGTATCTGACGCGCTCGATGCGGGCTGATCTGGGCATCATGATCTCGGCCAGCCACAACCCGGCGCACGATAACGGCATCAAGCTGTTCGGGCCCGACGGCTTCAAGCTGTCGGATGCGGCAGAGACGGCGATCGAGGGTATCCTCGAGGTCGGCGCCGCCCCCGTGGACCCCGGCGAGATCGGACGCGCCCGGCGGATCGACGACGGGCTGGGACGCTACATCGAATACGTCAAGACGACCTTCCCCGCCCGCGCCCGTCTTGACGGTCTGCGCGTGGTCGTCGATTGCGCCCATGGTGCCGCCTATCGCGCGGCACCCGAAGTGCTGTGGGAACTGGGGGCCGAGGTGATCCCCCTGGGGGTCGCGCCGAACGGGCACAACATCAACCGCAGCGTCGGTTCGACCGCGCCCGAAGCCGCTGCGGAAACCGTGCGGGAGCAAGGCGCGCATATGGGCATCTGTCTCGACGGAGATGCCGACCGCCTCGTGCTGCTGGACGAGCGTGGCGAGGCGGCCGATGGCGACCAGATCATGGCGCTGCTGGCCCGCCGCTGGGCCGATGAAGGCAGGCTGCGCGAAGGGGTTCTGGTGGCGACGGTCATGTCCAACCTCGGGCTGGAGCGCCATCTGGAGGCCAATGGGCTGCGGCTGGAACGCACGGCGGTCGGGGATCGCTATGTCGTCGAACGGATGCGCCAGGGCG
>JAFIEC010000247.1 GCA_020832725.1 Paracoccaceae bacterium
TGCGCATTCCCAACTTTCCCATGCCGCCGCTGATGAACAATCACGGCAATTACATCGTCTCGATGGGCAATGTCTGCCGCTGGCTGGCGGAGCAGGCCGAGGCGCTGGGCGTGGAGATCTTTCCGGGCATGTCCTGCTCCGAGATCGTCTGGGGCGAGAACGGCGAGGTCGCGGGCGTCGTCGCGGGCGAATTCGGCCGCTCCCGCTCCGGAGAGCCCGGTCCGAACTACGAGCCGGGGATGGAACTGCGTGGCAAGTATGTCCTGCTGGCCGAGGGGGTGCGCGGATCGCTGTCCAAGAAGGTGATCGAGCGGTTCGACCTGCAGAAGGGGCACGAGCCACAGAAATACGGCCTCGGGATGAAGGAGATCTGGGAGGTCGACCCCGAAAAGCATCGCGAGGGAACGGTCATCCACACCATGGGCTGGCCGCTTGCGGGCAATGCGGGGGGCGGATCGTTCATCTATCATGCGGCCGACAACCAGATCTTCCTGGGGCTGGTGGTGCATCTGAATTACGAGAACCCGCATCTCTACCCCTACATGGAGTTTCAGCGCCTCAAGCATCACCCGATGGTTGCCGACCTGCTTCGGGGGGGCAAGCGCGTCTCTTACGGGGCACGGGCCATCACCGAAGGCGGGTTCCAGTCCATCCCGAAATCCGCCTTTCCCGGCGGCATGCTGCTGGGCTGCTCGGCGGGGCTGGTGAATGTGCCCCGCATCAAGGGCAACCACAACGCCATGCACTCGGGCATCGAGGCCGCGGAGGCCGCATACGAGGCCATTCGGGCCGGCCGGGCAGGCGATGCGCTGGACGAATACGACAGCAGACTGCGCAGCGGCGTGGTGGGCAAGGACCTCTCGCGCGTGCGCAACGTCAAGCCGCTTTGGTCGAGATACGGCCTGATGGCCTCGCTCGGGCTGGGGGGCTTCGACATGTGGGTGGCGAACCTGACCGGCTGGAACCCGCTGGGCAGCATGCGCCACGGCAAGACCGATGCCGAGGCCACCGGCCGGGCCGACCAGCACCCCGTGATCTCCTATCCGAAACCCGATGGCGTGCTGTCTTTCGACCGGCTGACAAGCGTCGCCTTCTCGGGCACCAACCACGAGGAAGACCAGCCCTGCCACCTGCGGCTGATCGACCCGGATATCCCGATCCGGGTCAACCTTCCCAGCTATGCCGAACCGGCGCAGCGCTATTGCCCGGCAGGCGTCTACGAGGTGGTTCAGGAAGAGGGCAAGCCCCCGCGCTTCCAGATCAACGCGCAGAACTGCGTGCATTGCAAGACCTGCGACATCAAGGACCCCAGCCAGAACATCGACTGGGCCACCCCGCAGGGCGGCGAGGGGCCGACCTACCCGAACATGTAGGAAGTGCGCAGGGAGGCGACGTCGCCCCTTGCCCCCGGCGCGGGCCGGCGCTAGGTGGGCGGGCCGGCCCATGCGGGCCGGACAAGTCGCCGCAACCTTGTAAAAACGGTCCAGATCATGTCCCGCACCCTTCTGCCCGGCATTCTTGCCATGGCGGCGATCGTCGCCGCGTCCAACGTCCTCGTGCAGTTCCTGTTTGGAAACTGGCTCACGTGGGGGGCGTTCACCTATCCGCTTGCCTTTCTCGTCAACGACCTGATGAACCGCCTCTACGGGCCCTCTGCCGCCCGCAAGGTGGTGCTCTGGGGCTTTGGCGTGGGCATCCTGTGCTCATTCGTCGGCACCCAGATCCATGGCGAGTTCGGACCATTGGTCACCCTGCGTATCGCCATCGGTTCGGGCACGGCCTTTCTGGTGGCGCAGCTGGTGGATGTCGCCATCTTTGACCGGCTGCGCACGGGAGCGTGGTGGCGCGCGCCGCTTGCCTCCACGCTGGTGGGCTCGGCGCTGGATACGGCGCTGTTCTTCACCATCGCCTTCTCTGCCGGGCTGATCTGGCTTGAGCCGGGCAACGACGTGAGCTGGGCCAACGAGGTGCTGCCGCTTCTGGGGCTGGGCCCTGCTGCCCCGCTCTGGGTTTCGCTGGCGGTCGCGGATTTCGGGGTCAAGCTGGCGCTGGCGCTCCTTGCTCTGGTGCCGTTCCGTCTGCTGGTGGCACGGCTGAGCGCCAACGGCATCCGCCCTACCGCAGGCTGACGCGTCACCTCATTCCTGCGGCGGAGGTTCAGAACCGTTCCAGCAGCCGCCGCAGGTAGTCCAGTTCCGGTTCGGGCCGCGAGCGATCGCCCGAGCGGCGGCGGATCTCTTCCTGCAGTTCGCGGGCGCGCTGCTGGCTGTCGGCGTCGGGGACAAACCCGTCGCGGCCCAGCCGCCCGTCGCGGCCCGTGGCACGGCCCAGCGGGTCGCTTTGCTCGCCTGTGCGCCCCGTAGCCCGCTCCTCGCCTGCCTGGCCGGGCGCCTGCTGTCGGGCAAGGTCTTCGGCGAATTCGCGGATGCCCTCGCGGAGAGCCTCCATCGCCTCGGCCTGATCGTCGAGTGCGCGGCCCAGATCGCCCCGGCGCAGGGCCTCGCGGGCGGCTTCCATGCTGCGCTCTGCCCGCTCCAGCGCCTCGCCGGTGCCGGGGCCGGACTGGCCCTCGAGGGCGCGGCGCTGCCGCTCCAGAAGATCGCGGAGCGCCTCCTGACGGCGGGCCAGCCCTTCCGGAGAGACATCCTCGCCGCCCTCGCCGGGCTCGGCACCAAAGGGCCGGGGGCGCGCTCCGCCGCGATCACCCTGCTGCTGGCCGAATTGCGGCGCAGTTCCCTGCCCCTGCTGGCCCTCACCCTGCTGGCCCTGACCCGGCTGACCTTCGCCCGGCTGGCCCTGCTGCAGGCCCCTGAAGGAATCGTCCGACAGGTCGCGCTGCCCGCGCAGCGTGTCCTGCAGCCCCTCCAGCGCCTGCTCGCCGGGGTTCTGGCCACCCTCACCGCCTTCGCCGCCCTCGCCGCCCTGCCCTTCGGCGAATTGCAGGTTCTCCATCAGCTGGCGCAATTGCTCCAGCAGGGCCTCGGCCTCGGCCGTCCGCCCTTCGCGGGCCAACTCCTCGATGCGATCCAGAAGCGCCTGAAGCTGATCGGGCGATATTTCCTGCATCTCTCCCTGGGCCTGATCGCGGTCACCCGGCTCGGCGTTGCGGGCCATCTCGCGCATGTATTCGCGCATGGCCTCGCGCAGCTCGTTGGTCAGCTCGGCGATTTCGGCCTCCGACGCGCCCTGCCTGAGGGCTTCGGAGAGGCGGTCCTGGGCACGGCGCAGCCGCTCGGCCGCATCGGCCATATCGCCTTCCTCGATCAACAGGGCGATCTGCCACAGCGCCTCTGCGATCTCGTCGCGCGCGTCGCCCGACAGGCCCGAGGCCACTTCCCGCTCCAGCTGGCGCAGCGCCACCGACAGCATCAGATAGGGGCGTTCGGGAAAGGGGCCGTCCAGAACCATGTCGGGGCGATGCATGACCATGCGCAGCACCCGCGCCACCCGTGCGCCGTTCTCCCGCGTCCACAGCAGGTCGCGGCGCTGTTCGGCAATCGCCGCGGCAAGCGGGTCGAGGAAGCGGCGCCCGGGCAGGTCGATCGTGATCGGCTCGGCCGTGCCGGTCTGGCCCAGCGCATCCTCGACCGAGAAATGCAACGTGACCGGCAGATCGGCCCAGGGATGTTCGGCAAAATCCTCGGACAGGATATCCTCGAACTCGGTTCGACTGCCGCGAAAGGGCATGGGCAGGTCGATCTCGAAGCCCGGACGCGGCTCGGGTTCAACTGCGAGGCCGTGGCGGCGGTCCACCCGGTCGAGGTCGAGGGCGATGCGCACGGCACCCGCCTCGACGCCATAATCGTCGCTGGCAGCAAAGGGCAGCCGCATCCGCCCCGAGACCAGCCGTTCCAGCTCGTCGGACGGGAGGATCTCGGGGGGCAGATCGGGGATCATCTCGATCCACCACAGGGCCTCTCCGCCACGGGGGGTCACGATGCGGAGCGCGCCGGTCCGGGTCACGGTGAAATCGCGCCGCGACCAATCCTCGCCATCGCCCGGCGCGGCCTCGGCCACATCCTGCTCCACACTCACCTGCCCCTGCTGGCCATAAAGGCGCAGGGTGACGCGGCTGCCCTGGGGCACGCGCAGGCTGGCGACATCGCGCAGGTCGTTGAGGTAGAGGCTGGGCCGGCCGGTATAGGCAGGCGGCTCGATCCAAGCCTCGAACAGCGGCCCCTCGGCTTGAGCGCCACTTCCGGGCAGGCCCAGATCAAGACGCCCCAGACCCTGAGAGCCCCCGAACAGAAGCGCGACGGCAAAGGCGGTGGCCGCCACAAGGCGCAGGGCGAAGGGATCGCGACGGGCAAGGCCCGCCTCGGGTGGCACGGCCCGGGCAGCGGCGGCACGCAGCGCCATGCGCTGCAGATGCGCCTCCCAGACAGCGCGGGAGCCGGCATCGCCCGCACCGATCGCGGGCGCATCCGTCAGGGCCGCGATGGGCCGGCCCGGCAGGCTGGCATCCAGACGCAGCAGCGCCTCGGACAGCCGCGGACGCCGAAACCGCACGGCGCCCCATCCGGTCAGGCCCAGCAGCGCGGCCAGCATCACGCCGAGCGTCAGATCACCCGCCTCTCCGGGCAGGACCTCCCGCAGGCCGAGCACCAGCGCCGCAATGCTGGCCATGAGCGCCGAGACCGCAGGCCAGAAAGCCTGCGCCAGACGCTCGGCCCACAGACCCGCAAGGGTCAGCCGCAGGGGCCTGCGCAGGGCCCGCAGCGCAAGATCCGGCAGATCGTCGCGGTCGGGCGGGGTCGTGGCGTCGCTCATCGGCGCTCCCTTGTCGGGCGGCTGTGAGAGGAGATGCTCAGAGCCACTCCGGCAAGCTATCGCGATTCACCATCTCGTCAAAGGACGGACGGGCACGGATGACCGCGACGTGATCGCCGCGCACCATCACCTCGGGGACCAGCGGGCGGGTATTGTACTCCGAGGCCATCACCGCGCCATAGGCCCCGGCCGAACGGAACGCCACCAGCGCACCCGGCTCCAGCTGCGGCAGCAGACGGGCGCGGGCAAAGGTGTCGCCCGATTCGCAGACCGGGCCGACGACGTCCCAGGGCATCACCTCCGCCCCTGCGGGGGCCTCCTGGACCGGGACGATATCGTGGTGGGCACCATACATCGCCGGGCGGATGAGGTCGTTCATCGCCGCATCGAGGATCAGGAACCGCCGCCCCTCTCCCTGCTTGGCATAGATCACCGAGGCCACCAGCAGGCCCGCGTTGCCGGCGATCAGCCGTCCGGGTTCTATCTCCACCTCGCAGCCGAGATCCCCCACCGTGCGGCGGATGAGGGCCCCGTAATCCAGCGGCAGCGGGGGTGCGGAATTGTCGCGCGCATAGGGAATGCCGAGGCCCCCCCCCAGATCGAGCCTGCGGATGTCATGGCCGCGCGCGCGCAATTCGCGGGTCAGGTCGGCCACCTTGAGGAAGGCGGCCTCGAAGGGGGCAAGGTCGATCAGCTGGCTGCCGATATGGACATCGACGCCCACCACCTCGATCCCCGCCATCCCGGCGGCACGGTCATAGATTTCGGGCGCGCGTGCGATGGGAACGCCGAACTTGTCCTCCTTGCGGCCAGTGGAGATCTTCTCGTGGGTCCGGGCGTCCACATCCGGGTTGACGCGCAGCGCGATCGGCGCGCGCAGGCCCATGGAGCGGGCGACCTCGTCCAGCGCCTCGAGCTCCGGCTCGCTCTCGACATTGAACTGGCGGATACCCCCCTCGAGGGCGAGGCGCATCTCCTCGCGGGTCTTGCCGACCCCGGAAAAGACGATCCTGTCGCCGGGCACGCCGGCGGCGCGGGCCTTGCGGTATTCGCCCCCCGACACGACATCCATGCCTGCGCCAAGGCGCGCCAGCGTCGCCACGACAGCAAGGTTGGAATTCGCCTTCATGGCAAAGCAGACAAGATGGGGCATCCCCTCCAGTGCTTCCTCGAACAGGCGGAAATGCCGCTCCAGCGTGGCGGAGGAATAGACGTAGAAGGGCGTGCCCACCTGCGCCGCGATCTCGGGCAGGGGCACGTCCTCGGCATGCAGGATGCCGCCGCGATACTGGAAATGATCCACTCCGCCCTCCTCAGGCCCGCTCGCGGGAGCGCACGAAGAGATAGAGCGGCAGCGCGCAGGACACCCCGATGCAATAGATGGTCGGGATCACCAGAAGCGACAGCCAGTCCCGGCGCGTGATGGATTCGACGATGATCCAGATGTTCAGCGTGATCGCGGCGATGGTCAGATCCCACACCAGACCCGAGGACGCGTCATTGACGTTCCAGGCCTGCATCATGCCGCCGATGTCGAAGCCGAATTCCAGAAACCACGAGATGAAGAAATACATCGGCACCACCGTGCCGACGATGGCCAGAAGCAGATACAGCTTGCGCAAGAGGGTCATGGGGCGTTCCTTCGGCTGCGATCAGCCCAACATAGGGGCATCGGCGACGACCGCCAGCCGGGGATCGGGCGGGATCGGCGCGCCGTCGATGCCGCAGGCCGCCAGCGACAGTGCCGCAAGCGCCAGCAGCACAAGCGCTGCCCGGCTCATGCGCCCAGCCTCTCGCGCCACAAGGCGATCTGCTCGCGCACGCGCCCGGGCGCGGTGCCCCCGAGGCTGGTGCGGCTGGCCACCGAATTGTGCACCCCCAGCACCCCGTAGACGGCCTCGGTTATGGCGGGGTGCACCGCGCGCATCTCGTCCATGGACAGATCCGGCAGGTCGCAGCCCAGAGCCTCGGCCCGGGCCACCAGGGCACCGGTGACATGATGTGCCTCGCGGAAGGGCAGGCCCGCCTCGCGCACCAGCCAGTCGGCCAGATCGGTCGCGGTGGAAAAGCCGGCGCTGGCTGCGGCCTCCATGGCGTCGGGCCGGGCCTGCATGTCGCGGACCATGCCCTCCATCGCCGCCAGAGCCAGCATCAGCGTATCGGCGGCGTCGAAGACCTGTTCCTTGTCTTCCTTCATGTCCTTGGAATAGGCCAGCGGCAGCCCCTTCATCACCATCAGCAGCGCGACATTCGCCCCCACGATCCGCCCGATCTTGGCCCGGATCAGCTCGGCCGCATCGGGGTTCTTCTTCTGCGGCATGATCGAGGAGCCGGTGGAGAACCGGTCGGACAGGGCGACAAAGCGGAATTGCGCGGAGGACCAGATCACCAGCTCCTCGGCCAGACGCGACAGGTGCATCGCGCAGACCGAGGCGGCGGCGAGAAATTCCAGGGCGAAATCCCGGTCGCTGACGGCATCGAGGGAATTCGCGCAGGGCCGGTCAAAGCCCAGCGCCGCAGCAGTCATCTCGCGGTCGATGGGAAACGACGTCCCCGCCAGCGCCGCCGCGCCGAGGGGGCATTCGTTCATCCGCGCCCGCGCGTCGCTCAGCCGCCCCGCGTCGCGGCCCAGCATCTCGACATAGGCCAGCATGTGGTGGCCCCAGGTCACGGGCTGGGCCGTCTGCAGGTGGGTAAAGCCCGGCATCACCCAGCCCGCCCCCGCCTCGGCCTGTGCCAGCAGGGCGCGCTGCAGGGCCGCGATGCCGCCCAGGGCCGCGTCGATCTGGTCGCGCACCCACAGGCGGAAGTCGGTGGCCACCTGATCATTGCGCGAGCGGGCGGTGTGCAACCGGCCTGCCGCCTCGCCCACGATCTCGCGCAGGCGGGCCTCGACGTTCATGTGGATGTCCTCCAGCGCCGCCGAGAACGGAAAGTTGCCCGCCTCGATCTCTGACAAGACCGTGAGCAGCCCTTCCCGAATGGCCCCGGCATCGGTATCGGAGATGATGCCCTGACGGGCGAGCATCAGCGCGTGGGCGCGGGAGCCTTCGATATCCTGGCGGAAGAGGCGCCGGTCAAAGCCGATCGAGGCGTTTATCGCCTCCATGATCGCATCGGGACCGGTGGCGAAACGCCCGCCCCACATGCTGTTCGAGCCCGTCTCCGACATGCCACCTCCCACCGCAGGACAGGCCCCCATGACCCGAACCCGCCTTGCCCTTCTTGCCGCACCGCTGATCGTGCTGGGGCTGCTATACTTGGCCCTTGCACCCGGTGCAAACGACGAGCAGGCAGGCGTTGCCCGTGACAATGCGGCGCTGCGCCCGCTGCTGGTGGGCGACATGCAGAAGCTGGTGCTCCACGACGTCACCCGGCCCGCGCCGGGGCGCCCCTTTCAGGATGCGGCGGGCAGCCCGGTCAGCCTCGAGGATTTCCGCGGTCGCTGGGTGGTGCTGAACTTCTGGGCGACATGGTGCGCCCCCTGCCGCGAGGAAATGCCCTCGCTCGACGCGCTGGAGGCGGCCCTCGGAGGGCCGGGTTTCGCCGTGCTGCCGGTGGCCACGGGCCGCAACCCGCTCCCCGCGATCGAGAGCTTCTACGAATCGACCGGGCTGACGCAGCTCCCCATCCTGCGCGACCCCGACCCGCGCCTGGCCGCAGAGATGGGGGTTTTGGGCCTGCCGGTGACCGTCATCCTCGACCCGTCGGGCCACGAGATCGGCCGACTGGTGGGCGATGCCGACTGGAACGGGACGGACGCCCGGGCGCTGCTGGCGGCGGTAATGCCCCCGGGCTGAGCGGCGCTTCAGCAAACGTTTACGGTTGCGCGCCACAGTCGCGGCAGATGCGACGGAGGGGTGCATGTCTGTCTACGACCAGCTTGGCGACAGTCTCGACAGCCCGCTCGACTATGTCCTGTCGCAGCGGTCGGCCTCGGTCCACCAGATGGTCCGGGAGGCCATTCGCAGGCGCGACGTGGTGCTGGCCTTCCAGCCGGTCGTCTATACCCGCCGCCCCCTCACCGTCGCCTTCTACGAAGGGCTGATCCGCCTTCTGGACGACAAGCGCCGCGTCATCCCGGCGCGGGAGTTCATGGGGGTGGCCGAAACGTCCGAGATCGGGCGCATCATCGATTGCCTCTCGCTGGAGCTGGGCCTTGTCGCCCTGCGGGAGGAACCATCCCTGAGGCTCTCGATCAACATGTCGGCCCGCAGCATCGGCTACCCCCGCTGGACAGAGACCCTCCACCGGGGCCTTGCCCATGACCCCGACATCGGAGAGCGGCTCATCCTCGAGATCACCGAGGCATCGGCGATGCTGATGCCCGATATCGTCGCGGTGTTCATGGCCGACCTGCACAAGCGCGGGATCACCTTCGCACTCGACGATTTCGGGGCGGGCTACACCGCCTTTCGCTACCTGCGCGATTTCTACTTCGACATCGTCAAGATCGACGGCCAGTTCGTTCGCGGCATCTCCGGAAATGCGGGCAATCAGGTGGTGCTGCAGGCGATGGTGGGGCTGGCCCGGCAATTCGACATGTTCACCGTGGCCGAGGCGGTGGAAACCGCCGAGGAAGCCGCCTTCCTCGCCGAGATCGGGGTGGAATGCGTGCAGGGCTATCACTTTGGCGCGCCTGCCCTGACCCCCCCGTGGAAGGAAGACGCAGACCCTGTTCTGCTGCGCCCGCGCCCGGCTGGCGGCGCACCCGGCGGGGGCTGAGAGCCCGGCCCGCCGCCCGGGCAAGATTCGCACGCGGATGCGCTCGATTTCGCAATGTTCGAACCGGACCTGCATCTTTGGCAGGCGCGGGAAAAACCCTATGCTCCGCGCGATGGCCGATTCGTCCGGCCGCCGCGAAAGGACAGAAGATGACCAACGTCGTGATCGCCTCCGCCGCCCGCACAGCGGTAGGCAGCTTCAACGGGGCCTTCGCCGCCACCCCGGCCCACGATCTGGGTGCCGCCGTGCTCGAGGCCGTGGTGGAGCGGGCAGGCATCGACAAGGGCGAGGTCTCCGAGACGATCCTGGGCCAGGTCCTGCCCGCCGGACAGGGCCAGAACCCGGCACGCCAGGCCCATATCAAGGCGGGCCTGCCCCAGGAAAGCGCGGCATGGGGCATCAACCAGGTCTGCGGCTCGGGGCTTCGCGCGGTGGCGCTGGCAGCCCAGCACATCCAGCTGGGTGATGCCGACATCGTGATCGCCGGCGGGCAGGAGAACATGTCCCTCAGCCCCCATGTGGCGCACCTGCGCGCAGGCCAGAAGATGGGCGATCTCAAGTTCGTCGATTCGATGATCCGCGATGGCCTTTGGGATGCCTTCAACGGCTATCACATGGGCAACACCGCCGAGAACGTCGCTCGCCAGTGGCAGATCGGCCGCGAGGCGCAGGATACCTTTGCCCTCGCCTCCCAGAACAAGGCCGAGGCCGCGCAGAAGGCCGGGCATTTCGCCGCCGAGATCGTGCCCTTCACCGTGCGAACCCGCAAGGGAGAGACGATCGTGGATGCCGACGAATACATACGCCACGGTGCCACGATCGAGTCGCTGCAAAAGCTGCGTCCCGCCTTCGACCGCGAGGGGAGCGTCACCGCCGGCAATGCCAGCGGCATCAACGACGGGGCGGCCGCCGCCCTGCTGATGAGCGCCGCCGAGGCCGAGCGCCGGGGGATCGAGCCGCTGGCGCGCATCGTCTCCTATGCGACCGCCGGTCTTGACCCCGCGATCATGGGCGTGGGCCCGATCCACGCCAGCCGCAAGGCCCTCGCCAAGGCGGGCTGGTCGCCCGAGGATCTCGATCTGGTCGAGGCGAACGAGGCCTTTGCGGCGCAGGCCTGCGCGGTCAACAAGGACATGGGCTGGAACCCCGAGATCGTGAACGTGAATGGCGGCGCGATCGCCATCGGGCATCCGATCGGGGCCTCTGGCGCACGCATCCTTGCCACCCTCCTGTTCGAGATGCAGCGCCGCGGTGCCCGCAAGGGACTGGCAACGCTGTGCATCGGGGGCGGCATGGGCGTGGCCATGTGCCTGGAACGCTGATCTGCCTGTGCGCAACTTTGTTGCGCATGGGGCCGGATACGGATAACAGAGTTACCTGAACGATATTACCGACAGGAGGATACATGTCCCGGGTTGCACTGGTCACGGGGGGATCGCGCGGGATTGGCGCGGCCATCGCCGTGGCACTCAAGGATGCGGGCTACAAGGTGGCCGTGAATTACGCGGGCAACGACGCCGCGGCGGCGGCCTTTACCGAGGCGACGGGCATTCCCGCCTACAAATGGTCGGTGGCCGATTACGACGCCTGCGTCGAGGGGGTTGCCCGGGTCGAGGCAGACCTCGGCCCGGTCGAGGTGCTGGTCAACAACGCCGGCATCACACGCGATGCGATGTTCCACAAGATGACACCCGAGCAATGGCGGGAGGTGATCGACACCAACCTGACCGGTGTCTTCAACATGACCCACCCGCTGTGGTCGGGAATGCGCGACCGCAAGTTCGGGCGCGTCATCACCATCAGCTCGATCAACGGGCAAAAGGGCCAGGCGGGCCAGGCCAATTACTCCGCCGCCAAGGCCGGTGATCTGGGGCTGACAAAGGCGCTGGCTCAGGAGGGCGCTCGGGCGGGCATCACCGTCAATGCCATCTGTCCGGGCTATATCGGCACCGACATGGTGCGCGCCATTGACGAGAAGGTGCTGAAAGAGCGCATCATTCCCCAGATCCCCGTGGGTCGGCTGGGCGAACCCGAGGAAATCGCGCGGGTCGTGGTCTTCCTTGCCTCGGACGATGCAGGGTTCATCACCGGCTCGACCATCTCGGCCAATGGCGGGCAGTTCTTCGTCTAGACTGGCTTGATACGCGCCCGTGCCGGTCGGCGCGGGCGCCTCGCTGCTCAGGCGTGGCTGAGACGCTCGATCTCTTCCTTGAGACGCAGCTTCTGCTTTTTCATTTCCACGATCTCGATCGTGCTGCTCGACGGGTTGCGCTGGGCATCCTCGACGCGACGGGAAAGGGTATCATGCTTTCTGCGGAGCTCCTGAATACGCGATGCGACGGACATGTAAGACCTCCTTTTCTGCCTATGGGCCGAGTGCACCACAGAACAGGGCCTGTGTCACGCAAGACCGGAGCCCCTGGGCGGACAGTTGCAGAAAATTGACCGCGCTCCCGGGGCCGGCCCTTACAGCGGCAGCAGCGCGCCCCCGCGCAGGATGCGCGCGGCAAGCGGGGTGAAATCCTCTCCGTCGCGCAGATGGGAGGGGGCCGCATGCAGGACCAGCGGCGCCAGAAGCACACAGCCCTCGCCCCTGCCCTTGCGCGCGCGCAGGATCACCCGCCCCGCCGCACGGCCCTCGCGTGCCGATACCGGAAGCAGGCGCATCTCGCGAAAGCGCGGCCGGGCAGCCTCCAGCAGTTCCGGCAGCCGTGCGGCCGCGTGGATCAGGGTCAGCCATCCCCCGGTGCGCAGCCTGCGGGCCGCGACATCGAGCCACAGATCGAGGCTTGTGTCTTCACGCAGGGCAGCCTCGCGGCCCGGGTCCAGCGCCGCAGTTCCGCCTCCCCGTGACAGAAAGGGCGGATTGGCCATCACGTGATCAAAGCTGCGCGCGCGCAGGCCGGCGGGAAGGGCGGCGAGGTCGGCCTCGCCAACATCGAGGGCGGCCCCCGCCCGCCTTGCATTGTGCCGGGCCAGGGCAGCATAATCCGGCTGCCGCTCCACCCCGACAAGCGACAGGCCCGGGACCCGTGCGTTCAGGCACAGCGCCGCCACGCCCGCGCCGCAGCCCAGCTCGAGAACCTCATCGCCCGACCGGGCCGGACAGGCGGCCGCCATCAGCACGGTGTCGATACCCGCCCGAAATCCCTTGCGGGGCTGCATTGCCCGCACCCGCCCCCCGAGAAAGGCATCATCGCTCAGCGCGCCGGGCGGGCCATCAGGACCCGCGGCCTCATCCGTCGCCACGGGGCGGCTCCACCACCGACAGCCCGTTGTCGCGCAGCACCGACCGGGCGACAAAGGCATCTCTGTCGGCCACCATCAGCCGTTGTGGCAGAATGCCGATGGAGCCTTCGAGGACGCTCATGTGGACGTCGAAGGAAAAGCACTCTATACCTTCGCCCGACAGCAAGGCCTGGGCAAAGGCGATGTCGGTCGGGTTCGTGCTGCGCAGGATTTCCTTCATCATCCCTCCCATTCGGGCCGACCATACGACGGACGCACAGCCATGAGCCTCGACACCCGCGCGGCTAAACCCCACGAAGCGCTTGCCGCCTGTCTTGCCGAGGACATGGAGGCGGTCAATGCACTGATACGCGAGCGGATGGCCTCGCGCCATGCCCCCCGCATCCCCGAGGTGACGGCCCATCTGGTCGAGGCCGGCGGCAAGCGCCTGCGGCCCATGCTCACCCTCGCCGCGGCGCGGATGTGCGGCTATGAGGGCGCGCACCACGTGGCTTTGGCGGCGACGGTGGAATTCATCCACACCGCCACGCTTCTGCATGACGATGTGGTGGACGAAAGCACCCGCAGACGCGGACGACCGACCGCCAATCTGCTGTGGGACAACAAGTCCAGCGTGCTGGTGGGCGATTACCTGTTCGCGCGGGCCTTTCAGCTGATGGTGGGAACGGGATCGCTGCGCGTGCTCGACATCCTGTCCGAGGCTGCGGCCACGATCGCCGAGGGCGAGGTTCTGCAGCTGACCGTCGCGGGCAATATCGCCACCGACGAGGAAACATACCTGCGCGTTGTCCGTGGCAAGACCGCAGCCTTGTTCGCCGCCGCATGCGAGGTCGGGGGCGTGATCTCGGACATGCCCGAGGCACAGGTGAATGCGCTGCGCGCCTATGGCGATGCGCTGGGTATCGCCTTTCAGATCGCCGACGACTTTCTGGATTACGGCGGAGCGGGCGACGGGATCGGCAAGAACATCGGCGACGATTTCCGCGAAGGCAAGATCACCCTGCCGGTGATCCGCGCGCTCTCCCGGGCCGACGGGGCGGAGCGCCTCTTCTGGGAGCGCACCTTGGGCCGCGGGCAGCGCGACGAGGGCGATCTGGAGACAGCGCTCGAGATCCTGTCGCGCCACGGCGCGCTGGAGGCCACGCGAGCGGCGGCACAGGAATGGTCGGGCCGGGCCCGCGCCGCCCTGACACACTTGCCCGCCCATCCCATCCGCGACATCCTCGATGCTCTCGCCGATTACGTTGTGGCCCGCACGGTCTGACGGGGACGCACACGCCCGGCTCTCCGGGGATCATGCCGGAGGATCAGTCGGGCAGGTCGCCTCCACCCACCAGCCGGGCCGTGCGCGCGCGATCCGCGCGGCGGCATCCCGGGCGGCAGCCTCTCGGGCGAACAGGGCAAAGCATGTCGCCCCCGATCCCGACATCCGCGCCAGCAGACCCCCCGGACAGGCAGAGAGCGCCGCCAGCACCTCGTCGATCACCGGAGCGATGCCCCGGGCCGGCGACTCGAGGTCATTTCGGGTGCGGCCAAGCCAGTCGGCCAGCGCCTCTGCCCCCGGCCAGCCGTCGGGAAGGGGCGGCAGGGGCGCGTTGTCGCGCCGAAAGAGGCCGGAAAAGACAGGGCCCGTGGGCACCTCCACGCGGGGGTTGACCAGAACCAGCCACAGGGGCGGGAGTGCAGGCAGCGGCGTCAGACGCTCTCCGATGCCCTGCATCCGGGCGGGCCGACCCGCAAGGCAGGCCGGCACATCCGCCCCGAGGGCCAGGATTGCCGCGTCAGATGGCAGGGGCACGCGCCACATCCGCGACAGCGCCCGCAGGGCTGCGGCGGCATCGGCCGACCCGCCCCCAATTCCCGAGGCCAGCGGCAGGCGCTTTTCCAGAGACAGCCGCGCGCCCCGCCCGGACGGGGTCGCCAACAGGCGCGCGGCGCGCAGCACCAGATTGTCGTCGCCCGGCGACAGGCCCTCTGCATGCGGCCCCGTCACCTCCAGCGTGAGGGTCGGCGCGGGCACGGCCCGCAGCCGGTCGCCCGCCTGCGTGAACAGCACCAGAGAATCGAGCAGATGATAGCCGTCGGCCCGCCTGCCGGTGACATGCAGGCACAGGTTCACCTTGGCGGGGGCGGCTTCCTCAATCGCCATTCCCGGCAGCGGCCTCTTCGCGCAGGACCTGATCGAGACCCACCTCCAGCTTGCGGCGGACGCGGTCCATGTCGAGGTCGTCGGCGGGGCCGAAGGCCAGCGCGCGCGACCACTGGAAACGGGCCTCGCGCTTGCGGCCGACCTTCCAGTAGACATCGCCCAGATGGTCGTTGATCACCGCATCCTCGGGGCGGAGCTCTACGGCCCGCTCCATATGCTCGACCGCTTCCTCGTGGCGGCCAAGGCGGTACAGGACCCAGCCCAGCGAATCCACGATATAGCCGTCGTCCGGCCGTGCCGCGACCGCGGTGCGGATCATCGCCTCTGCCTCTTCGAGGTTGCGACGCTGCTCCACCAGCGAATAGCCGAGGTAGTTGAGCACATAGGGCTGGTCCGGGTTCAGCTCCAGCGCAAGGCGGAAATCGGCCTCTGCCTCATCCCAGCGCCCGGTCCGCTCAAGGCTCATGCCCCGCACGTAATAGACGAACCAGTGGCGCGGCTCGGGCTCCTCGATCAGGGCCACCGCCGCCGAATAGGCGCGTGCGGCCGCCTCGAAATCCGACATGCGGCGATGCAGATCGCCCAGCGCCAGATGCACCGCCATCACGTCGGGCACGCGCGCGGCCAGATCGGCCAGCAGCGCGACCGCCTCCTGTTCGTGGCCCAGTTCGTACAGGGCCTGCGCCTGACCCGAGACCGCCTGATGATGGGCGGGGTGGTTGTCGGCCACCTGCACATAGGCCTCGATGGCAAGCGCATACTGGCGCTGGGATTCAAGGATCGCCGCGACCAGCATCAGGATCTCCGTATCGCCGGGCCGCAGGTGCTGGGCAAGCCGCGCATAGAGCAGCCCGAACCGGTCATCCCCTTCGGAGGACAGGGCGGAGGCGATGGTCAGGAAAACCTCGGCCGCCCCCTCCTCGGCGCGGGTGACATAGCTGTAATCCACGGCGTCGCCCTGCAGGATGCGCGCGCGCAGGTCGATCATTTCGGGGTCGCCATTGCCGGCCAGCAGATCGTCGAGCATGGCGACGGCGCGGTCGCGCTGCTCGAGCTGTACCATGATCTGGGCATGGGCCACATGCGCCCCCCGCGTCAGCCGCAGGCTGCGCCCCTCCTCGCCGGTCAGAAGGGCATCGGCACCCTCGAAGAAGCCGACGGCGGCCAGGGCCAGCGCCTTGTGATACTGGCCGAACAGTTCAACTGTGGGATTGTCGGTCATGGCATCGAACATGTCCGACGCTTCGGACATCCGCCCCAGCCCCAGCTGAATCCAGCCGCGCATCAGGCCGTCGAGCAGCGGGCTGAACCGGGCACCCTCGGCAAAGTACCGCTCTGCCCCTGCGAAATCGCCGCGCGCGACGTGGTCGGCCATCATCACGATGGCGGAAAGTCCGTTGCCCGGATCCGCTCCGGATAGGCGCGCGGCGATGGGCAGCGCCGCTGTCATGTCACCCACCGAGATGAAGGTCATCAGCGCGTTCTCGAGCAGTTCGGGCTGATCGGGCGTCTCGCGCAGCGCGATGTCGAAATAGCGCGCGGCGGCGGAATGGTCGCGATCGACAAAGGCCTGCCGGGCGGCAAGGAACGCACCCGCATCCGGCGCCGCCGAACCCGGGGCGGCCAGTGCGAATCCGACGGCGGCGAAAAGTGCTGCCGCCCTGATCTTCATGCGTCCTGTCACCCGATGTGCCTCACTCCTGCAGGGGCTAACCGTAGTGCCCGCCCTGCCCCGGGGCAAGGCAAGCGGCATCACACCCCCGCGGCCACGATGGCTTCGGCCAGAATCGGTACCGTGCGGGCATTCAGCCCGGCGACGTTGAAGCGCGAATCCCCCACCATGTAGATGCCCGCCGTCTCGCGCATGGCGAGGACCTGTTCGGGGCTTGCCCCGAGGCGGGAGAACATGCCCCGGTGCTGGGCGATGAAGCCGAAGCGGTCCGAGCCGGTACGGGCGCGCAATTCGTGGGCCAGCGCCTCGCGCAGGCCCAGCATCGACAGGCGCACATCCTCGAGTTCCGCCGCCCAGTCGGCCCGCAGTTCCGGGTCGTTCAGAACCATGGTCACCACCCGCGCCCCGTGATCGGGCGGAAACGAATAGTTCTGCCGGTTGAGAAAGGCGAGCGTCCCCTGCGCCAGATCGCGGGTCGCGCGGTCGGGGGCCAGCGCGAACAGCGCGCCCGTCCGCTCCCGGTAGATGCCGAAGTTCTTGGAACAGCTTGCCGCGATCAGCATCTCGGGCAGGCGCGCCGCCAGCAGCCGGGTGCCTGCGGCATCCTGCTGCAGGCCGTCGCCGAACCCCTGATAGGCGATATCGACAAAGGCGATGGCCCCCTTGCGCAGCAGGAGGGCCGCCACCGCCTCCCATTCCGGCAGGGTCAGGTTGGCCCCCGTCGGATTGTGGCAGCAGCCATGCAGCAGGACCACATCCCCCGGCGCGACGCCCTCCAGATCGGCCATCATGCCCGCGAAATCCACCGCCCGGGTGTCGTCGTCGAAATAGCGGTATTCGGCCATGGGTATGCCGAGATAGCGGATGATCGAGGGATGGTTGGGCCATGTCGGGGCCGACAGCCATACCCGGGCTTCGGGGCTGGCCATGCGGATCATCTCCAGACCCTGCCGGATGGCACCCGTCCCCCCCGGGGTCGCGGCGGCGGCAAGACGGTCACGGGGTGCGGCATCGGCAAGGATCAGGCCCGCCATGGCCTCGGCAAAGGCGGGGTCTCCGGCAAGCCCGGTATAGGCCTTGGTGGTCTGCTCGTCGACCAGGCGACGTTCGGCCTCGCGCACGGCGCGCATCACCGGGGTCACGCCTTCGGCGTCGCGGTAGACCCCGACGCCAAGATCGACCTTCTGCGCGCGGGGATCAGCGCGATACAACTCCATCAACTGGAGGATCTTGTCGGCGGGTTGGGGGGTGAGGGAGCCGAGCATGGGGGGGCCTTTCAATCGTGGAGGCGCTGAAGATCGA
>JAFIEC010000429.1 GCA_020832725.1 Paracoccaceae bacterium
GCGTCCGGTCTTCTGCTGGATCACGAGCGCGCGCTTCCGGATCTCCGGTCCACTGACCAAGGTGCCGATCTTGATCTTTACGAGATCGCAACCCCGCAATTTGCTATCGATGGCGAGATCGAACAGCGCACGATCTCGCAAACGGCGTTCGCGATCGAGAAAGAACCTGATTGCCCATACCTGCCGAGGCTTCAGCGCTCGTTTCGCACCAACTCTCTTTCCCGCGTTCCAGGCACGCCGCCCCTGAGAAGCAGGATCAAATCGTGAATGTCCCATGACACGTCTCCTTCGACCACCATTGGCCAGGAGAACAACGCAGTTTGGGAGAGGGCAGATGGGCCGTTATGCAGACTGTCTACAATTGGTTACCGCAGGGCGGAAAGCCGCCTTTAGGGTCTAAACCTAATCACCCTGTTGAATCTTATTAGCAAATCAGATTCTCTGGCGCGAAACGACGCCGGAGGCAGGGATGAGCAGACTTTTCTGGTTGAGCGATGAGGCCTGGGGTGCGATCGAGCCGCAACTGCCGAAAAACCAGCCTGGAGCACGTCGAGTCGATGACCGGCGGGTGATTTCGGGGATAATTCACATGCTCAAGTGCGGTGGGCGCTGGGCGGATTGCCCGGCGGAATACGGCCCGTCGACCACGGTCTACAACCGCTGGAACCGATGGAGCCGCCGGGGGATCTGGGCCCGGATCCTCGCGGCGCTGACCGACGAGGGCTGGGTTGCGGAGACGGCCCAGATCGACAGTAGCTACATCAAGGTCCATCGCTGTGCAGGCGGGGCAAAGGGGGGGCGAAAGCCAATGCCATTGGCATCTCGCGTGGTGGCCGGACGACCAAGATCCATGCGCTCGTCGACATTCTCGGCAGACCGCTACGCCTCATCCTCACGCCGGGCAACACATCGGATGTGAAGGCCGCCGATCAGCTGATCGGGGACACCGAAGGCATGAAGCGGCTTATCGCCGATCGGGGCTATGATGCCGACTGCATCAGAGCCGCACTGCGGCGCCAGAACACGATCCCGGTAATTCCCGGACGCAAGAACCGCAAGCGTGCCATCCGCCACGACGAAACGCGCTACAAGGAACGCTGGCGTGTCGAGGCGATGTTCTGTCGCCTCAAGGATTTCCGTCGCGTCGCCACCCGCTACGACAAGCTCGCCAGAAACTACCGATCCGCCGTCATGCTCGCAGCCGCCGTCGCATTCTGGCTATGATTGAGTCTGGACCGTAGCGAGAAGACAACCATCAGCCTTGTCTGGCGCCGCTTAGCGCTTCTGCGTAAGCCCGCCGCATCCTCATGATGGTTTCATCCGGTATTTGGAATATGACTTCGTCACGTCGCATATCAATGACTTGAAACACAAGTGTCTCTGTCACGGCGTCGCGAACAAAACGCGCTTCTGGATGAAAGATTTTTCTATCTTCAGTAGCCCGCTGAAGCGAATTATTTGCAGATTCAAAAGGCTGACTTTCATAATTTGCCTTAGTCTCCCGATTGTTTATACGAGATGGACTACTTCCTGCGATCTCTAAAATCAGCGCCGTGCGATCAACAGAGCCGATGCCTTGCACATCAATTCTAGCCATATCACAAACCCTCCTTCATGGCTAAACTACAGCGATAATGTAATCGTTTTTATAATTTGATACTGCAAATTTACCAGTAATCCGACCGAAGTCAGCGCCATCCCTGATGAAGTCAGGAACGGTCACGCGATTTAAATGCTCTTAGAGTTTTGTTAACGATAACGGACGAAGCTGGGACCAAGATTGCTGTCGTTGTCCAGCCTTGAGAAT
Organism: Paracoccaceae bacterium; assembly: GCA_020832725.1. Classification (GTDB taxonomy): domain Bacteria; phylum Pseudomonadota; class Alphaproteobacteria; order Rhodobacterales; family Rhodobacteraceae; genus JAFIEC01. The sequence continues at coordinate 1,808 of JAFIEC010000429.1, forward strand.
ATCCATGCCCTTGCAAATCGAACTTGCGCCCAATGAGCGGCTTCTGATTGGCGACATCGCCCTGCGCAATGGTACTCGCCGCTGCCGTCTCACACTTGAGACGCAGGCGCGTATCCTACGCGGCAAGGATATCTTGCTCGAACACGATGCAGATACGCCGGCAAAGCGCCTGTACTTTCTCCTTGAGGCGTATTACCTCTCTGGGGATTCTCCTTATTTCGAGCAGCAATTCACCGCCGCCGCCGAGTCGTTCATCAGCCTTTTTCCAGGCCTTGCAGGCAGGGTTGCCGATATCTGGAGCGATTTGCACTGTCACGGGAGTTTCAGGGCATTGCGAACCTGTGCTCTTCTGATGGCGGATGAGGCAAGCGTTCTGGCAACCAACGATGCTGCAAAGCTTAACGACCAAAATGCGGACCGATGATTCCCGCCACCCCAGAGGCTCATAAGATCACGATCAACGAGCCTTCGCGTGTCACCTCTTTCATCGAGGAGCCAAAAGACTATGAACATCACGGTTGAACTCGCGCCCTACGAGCTTGCCATCATCAACGGCGAAATCATGCGAAACGGTCCAGACCCACAAACCATCACACTTGAAGCTGATGCACGCTATCTCAGAGAGTCGGAGATACTCGCAGAACAGGATGCGGATACACCCTCGAAACTGCTCTATCTTGCACTTGAGCACACCTATCTGGCGAGAGACAATCACGTGGCGTTGAAGCATCATGTTTTAAAAATTGCTGATGAAATTGCTTTTGCCGCTCCCGAGTTTCAAGGTCTTATCACGGAGATCGCTGAGGCGATTGCTGATGACGCATTCCGCGACGCATTGAATTTGAGCCGCGATCTCATCGTCACTGAAAAACGACTTCTGGAACAAGCGTTTGGACCACATTATCTGAAATCGCTTTTGCCACAATGATCATCGTTGTCAAAATCAGATCAGCGATCAGAAACGGGGATTTTTTCCTTGCCTTCGGCGCGTAGAATGAAAACGGCGCCCACAGGCGCCGCTTTTTGCTTGTGACCTGTTGGGTGCAATCAACGCAGCAACTGCAAGACCGCCTGATCAGACCGGGTTGCAAGCCCCAGCGCCGATTGTCCGAGCTGCTGCTTGGTCTGGAGGGCCAGCGAATTAGCCGCCTCTTCATTCATGTCAGCAAGGACCAGAGAGTCAGCGCCTGCTTGAAGTGTGTTCACCATGTTTTTTGTGAAGGTCTCGCGATTTTCCAAGATAGTCTGTTGTGTACCGAGCTGGCTTGACAATGAACGGAGATCAGTCATTGCTCCCTGCAAACTTTGAATCTGATTGTCAATGTTGGCGTTGGAACCAAACATTGTTGCGGTTCCTTCCGCTGCGCCAAGGCGAGCAGCGTCAATGGCACCAAAGGCGTTACCATTAGCCTGGTTTGCACGCACGGTCAGTTCGGACCGATTGGCTCCGGTCAGTTCATTGAAGATGACATCAAGCGAGTCACCATTCAGGAGATTGACACCGTTGAAGCCACTATCCTTCGCAAGCTGCTCCAACTCAGTGCGAAGCTCATTATAGCTATTCATGAGTGATTGGCGCACATCACTCAGGTCACCTCCAGGGCCAACACGGTTGGGAGTGGAAGCCCCGTCGTTGATAGCGCCGCCGAAGGAATTATTAGCGGCATCAACGCTGATATAGTTTCCTGTAGCATTTTCGATCACAAGCTCGAATGCATCACCATTGCCATTCAACTGTGCAACAGCACGAATGCCTTGGGCTGACGCGCCTGTATCATTGTTAATTGCCTCGGCCAAGGCCCTGGTGCGAGTTTCGCTCTGCTCCAAGTTGGTGCCGGAGGTTCCGAGCGTTGCATCTCTAAGATCCGCGTTGACGGTTACCTCACCAATCTTATTAGTGTTCGCGCTGGCAGCAGCGCCTTCTGAAAAAATCTCGAACGTAATAGACCCATTTACAGCGGTGGCGTTCCAGTCAACTGCATCCAGTTCAATGGCCGCTGATTGCCCCACGGATTCGGATGCATCTTGACGAGCCTGCCGCAACAGACCTGTCATGCCTTCGACATTTTTGGTAATCGCGTCCAAACCCTTGCTGGCCGCGTCAACGGTCTTCATCGCGTTTCCCATGCCTTGCGTGATCGAACTGAGGTCGTTTGCGCGTGCGCTCAGCCCACGGGATGTAAAAAACGCTGAAGCATCGTCAAGCGCAGAATTGACCTTCAGGCCTGTTGCGAGCCGCTCCTGCGTTTGGTTCAGAAGATTTGCCGTTCCCTGCAGCGAAAGCAGGTTGTTGCGCACACCGGCGGAAAGAGTGATCGAGGACATGGTTCTTCCTTTCGTGAGAAATCCTGTTCTAGGACACTTCCATGGAAGCCCAAGGCGTCTTGCCGAAGTCTTAATGAGAAGCGGGGGATTGAAAACGCCTGCAATAATTTTGGCTGCTGATCATTCTTGGGGACCCGCGAACCCAAGAATTATCTTTTTTTTCAACAGCTTAGAAAGTCAAAGCTTTTAAGACTTGATTAACCATAAGCATGGAAAAATCACCCTTGGCGAATTAAAGGATGACTCTGATGGCCCTACAGATCGATTTGCGCCCGCATGAACGGCTGATTGTCGGAAATACCATAGTCCACAATGGCAAGCGCGAAACCACCCTCTTCATCGAAACGCAAGAGCGCGTCATGCGCGGACGCGACATCATGCAGGAAGATGAAGCGAATACCCCGTGCAAGCGGCTCTACCTGTGTGTGCAGATGATGTATCTCTCGACAGATCCGGCACCTTACGAAGACGTGTTTCGGGAGATCGCCACGCCGCTGATGCGGGATGTGCCCGATCTTCGTCGGCAGATTCTCGACATCATCGATGAATTGTCAGTTCCCGATCATTACCGAGCCTTGCGGGCCTGCCGGGACTTGATCAAGGCCGAAGCCGCCTTGCTGCAAAAGGCCGACACCTGAGCGATCATTATTCACCGAAGTGATTGCCTCGCGGCTGCGAACAGACGTCTGTTTCGATATCTCCAGGCAAAGCCGGATGCCCTGTCTGGGCTGAGGCACGGGCGTCTAGAGCGGTCAAACCATACCCTGCCCTGCCCGATTTTCGTGGTCTACCCACATGTGTTCGGGGCACCCGCCTCGGCACCCAAAAACCGGCAAAATTCGAATAATGACCGTAATTCTGGATTTTATTGTGCATTGCACAAAAAGACGGGCTTCTGTGTTACGTCTAGTAGGTTTTTTTTCTTTCCTTGAATCCCTGTTTCAATCCAGCCGCCCAATCTGCCCTCGCTTGCAACCAGACTCGTAGGCGCTTCTTTCTTGCTAATCATGAAGGCATCATGCTTCCAAGATTATGCGAGTGTGATCATGACGTTACAAGCCAACGCTAAAGCCGCCTGTTTGCGAATCAAGACTTGTTCGCCGGCAAAAGCACGCTATCAGCGTCGCCACGATATGCGGGTTGGCAAGCTGCCCGATTATGTGGATGCCAGCCGCTCTCATCTCAACCGCTGCCTCGTCTCCCCGCGGCCATTTCCGGAAATCACAAGCGAAATCGACTCCTTGAGAGCGAACGCCGGCTGCAAACGCAAACGCAAGACGAACGCTGCCATCGTCATGGTGGGTGTCATCGGCTTCGGACGCGATGTCCAGCCGGATTTCTGCGCCCTGTCCGAGAAGGAGCAGGATGCCGCCATCCTGACGCTCGTGAAAACGCTGGCACGGCGTCTCGAAACCCTTGTCGAGAGCGTTGACATCCACCGCGATGAGAGTGCGTTTCACGCGCATTTCTCGCTGCGGGCGTATAATCATCATGGTCGGCCACTGACCGCATGCCTGAATCCATCGCTCATGAGCGATCTCCAGAGTCTCACCTGTGACATCTTGTCGGGCTTTTGTCCGATGATCGAACGCGGCCACCGCAAAGCCGAGCGTCTGGCGTCTGGTGCCGCCATGGCTGATGTCGTGCATCGCTCCGTGCGTCGCCTGCACAGCGACCTTCCTATTGAGATCGCACATGCCGAAGCAACGCGTGATGAGATCGTTGCCGCATCCGATCTCGCGGCCCGGGAACGTGACGCAATCGAAGCACAGATCAGCGACCTCAAGATGCAATCAGAAGAAGAAAAACGTGCCCTTGCACAAACTGAGCAGCGGGTTGCGGATATAGAAGCGCGGGCAAAAACTGTGCAGCAGAAAAGCCGCATCATGGTCGCAGACTTCAACCGCGTCGCCACCGCACTCAGCACCGGGCGGATTACGATCGACACCGATGGGCATTGGCAGCTGGCAGATATGGGTAATCACGTGATCGATACGGGGGTCCGCGAGGCGATGACGCGGCCCGTCATCAAACTCCTCAGGCGACAGCAGGCCATTGACGCCGAATGGCAGCAGACGCGTGCACTCCGGTCGCAGCTTGAAGAATTGCTGTCGCAGCCCGACCTCGACGCTGATCTGCGTAGAACCGGCGAAAATCTCCTCGCTGAACCGTCCCCACCCATGTTTTGATGCGGGGAGGTGGGATATATACAGACAGCATGCTTGACATGCCGGTGTCTTCTCTCAGGGATTCACCCCAGCACCGGCAATGAGCCCGCCGAACACCATGCCTTGTCACCAAAACCAGCGCAATAAAATCTAATGGCCTCTCAACCTCAGAAACGAGATAGATTTCATCCTGCAAAATCCATGCGATCGTCTTTTGTAAACCATGATTTAATCAAATAAAGCAACGGTATCAAACAAGTATTGAATTTACGAATACGATAGGTTATATCGTGATCATCTGATCGCAACCGGATCAGATCGTGGCCCCCCCAATGGTGGGGGCGACTATGAGCGCGGTAGGACACGCCCATAGCCTGGCCATGACGATTTACCACAGGAGAAACCGACATGGTTACGACAACTTCAACCCACGATCTTGATGACGTCAAGGATATTGTGCGCGTTCCGGATACGTGCGAGACGCCGGACACGCAGATCACCAGCGATGACAGACCGATCAACGACAATGTCGGTCGTCATGCGGCGAAAGAGAGTGACAGTAAGCTCCTTTCGCTGTTCAGGTGGCGTAATACGCCGGAGCAGGATGACAGTCCGCGTCGCAAGCGCAGGCCCGGCAACACCCGGCTCGCTGTTGTCGCACAGTCCCAGACCGGCCTGCATGTTGGCGTAACCCGGGCACCGAATGTCTGGCGTCAGACGATCGCGGCGACGCACGGCCAGACCGATCTTCTGGCCGTCGCTCTGCCGCCGGCCAGCCTGTCGCCGAACACCTTGTTCTGCCGGATGATCGGCCATATCGCCCGCGACCTCGCCGGGCATCACGGGGTGACGATCGACAAGAGCATGATCACGCTCACCGGTAACAAGATTGATGACATCGCACCATTGATCGTGCGCAGCCTGCATTACGAGACCTTCGCGATGCCGCGGGTGGAATATTACTGGTGCGAGATGCAAAGGCTCCTCAAGGTCCCGCCGCTGTCCTGGGCATCGGCATGGCTGATCAGGCGGTGAGGGAATGCAAAAGCGGGCCCCGATCATGCGGGGTCGGGTCCCGCTGCCTCACGAGCCTGACCTGCCGGGGCTCGGTGAGAGCTGTTCTTGTCAGGTGTCGTGTTCGGGAGGCCCACTATTCGTGAGGCTTTTTCGCGATAACGCCCGATCATGATGAGCCCGGCCTGGCCGGCGTTCACCGATTGCCCCGCACCCGGGCAATCATGCCGGTTTGATCGTGTCGGGCCGCCGAGAAATGTCCGCTGTTCGCATCCGGACCGGCTTCATCATCATGCATGCCCATATACCCCGACGAGAGAGGGCAGCCGGAATGCCAAGGGGCCGCCATGACCGCATGGGCAGGCAGATCCTTGCGGCGACACGTTTTTGCGGCATTCGCAACCATTCCGCGATGCGGCAGGACACCGTCGTCACAGTATGTCATAAGGTGCACCACCAAAGACATGCCACAAGAAACGGGAATACAAATGACATTTTACTGTTGCTGGGGATCTGTATTCAGTGTGACAACCACAATACGACACGGCGATGCTTGAGCTGGATGCGACAGCCGCGGGGACCCGATCGCGAGCCGATTTCTGTGGATAACTCCGGCGGCAACGCGTGCAACTTTTAATGATCAAGCGCCTGATAACGTGGCGCGCTTCTGTTGCTCCCCGCCCAGCAGCGCGCCTGCTTGAATAAGAAACTGCAAGCGATCCGCGAGACAGGCCGCGAGACAGGCCGCCTGGTCGCGGGCTCTCACGACACAACCGACAAGCGCCGCGGGTCGCGGCTTGTGATACCAAACCGCGCCTTGACAGACGCCCACTGCGTCCGTCATTGTCATGCCCACAAACGGCGATTTCCGCCGCACGCGATCGCTCGCAAGTGCTTGATTCGACTGGATCAGGCCTGAATGAAGCTGGGCTGTCGGGATCCAGGTCCCCCAGCCAGTTTTTTCGGAAGAATGACAACCAAGTCAGACACCCTGAAGTCCCGGGCACCGCATATGCCTGACAGGATATTGCAGCCCATCGGTCTTTCCTGAAAGCGATTCCTTAGCTGTATCGGCGCTCGGTCGGTGAATGGCGGGAAGCGATCCGGCAGGTTGTTGCGCAAGCCGATGCAAAGGGGAAAACAACCGGAAAGCCGGCCGAGCGGCTTGGTTCGATTACGATCAACAAGCACATTTCAAATATCGGTTCATTTTTCGCCTCGGCACAGAAGGGGCAATAACTGTCCGAGACAACGCCCTTCTGGAGCAGCTTTCACCTGCCGGTCAGGGACGCCGTGACGGGCCTCGCAGAGCATGAAGAGCGACCTGCTTTCAGCGACGCGCAGCCCATTCACCTGCAAGACGAAGCCATGTGGTTGCTTGAACAGTTCGGTCTGCGGGCTCGCCGGGAGATTCACGTCGGGAGAGCGTCAGCGCAAAAACCTGTGGCGTGAAGGCGAAGGCGAGTGTCACCGACAGCGCCACGCCGCCGGCAACCGCCATGGCGAAGGGCGGCCAGAAGCCTCCGCCCCCGAGGATCAGCGGCAGAAACCCGCCGAAGGTGGTGATGGTCGTGGAGGTGA
>JAFIEC010000440.1 GCA_020832725.1 Paracoccaceae bacterium
CAGGCCGCGTGCTGCTGGATGGGCAGGATATTCACGCCATGCCCGCGCGCCGTGTCGCGCAGCGCGTGGCGGCGGTGTTGCAGGAGCAACCCACCGATTTTGCCCTGACCGTGTCGGAAATCGTGGCATTAGGTCGCGCGCCACATCGCCGCGCGCTAAGCGGCCCGTCGGCGCGCGATGCGCATGTGGTCGAGCATGCGCTGGCCCGCCTGTCGCTGCTGGATTTCGCGCAACGCCCCTTTGGCACCTTGTCGGGCGGCGAGCGTCAGCGCGTCATGGTCGCGCGCGCCCTGGCGCAGGAACCGGGGCTGATCGTGCTGGACGAGCCGACCAACCATCTGGATATTCGCCATCAGCTTGAAGTGTTGCGGCTGGTGCGCGGGCTTGGCGCCACTGTTGTGGCGTCGCTGCATGACCTGAACCTGGTGCAGGGCTTTGCCGATGATCTGTTGGTGTTACAAGGCGGGCGCGCGCTGGCCTTTGGGCCGGTGGCGCAGGTTCTGACCCCCGATTTGATCGCGCGCGCTTTTGGCGTGCGGGCCCATCCACGCGGCCCCGCGCGCTTCGATTTTTCCCTTTTCGACGAGATGCAACAGGAGACACCCGCATGAAAGTCCTACCCCTCGCCATCCTGACCACGACGCTTGCCGTGCCAGCTTTTGCCCATCCTGTTACAGTCCAAAGCTGCGACCGCGAGCTGACCTTTGACGCCCCGCCCAGCCGTGCCGCATCAAACGACGTCAACCTGACTGAAATGATGTTGGTGCTGGGAGTGACAGACCGCATGGTTGGCTATTCCGGCATTTCGGGCTGGAAAACGCTGGATCCCGAGATCAGCGCGGGCGTGGCGGAACTGCCCGAACTGTCGGAACGCTACCCCTCGCGCGAGGTGCTGATCGGTGCGGACTTGGATTTCTGGTTCGCGGGCTGGAACTACGGGATGCGCGTGGGTGGTGAAGTGACGCCTGACACGCTCGCCCCCTTCGGGATCGCCGTCTATGAGTTGACCGAAAGCTGTATACATATCATGGCCCGCGATGGGGTCGCGATTGATGATATGTATAACGATATCCGCAATCTGGGCACAATCTTTGGCGTGGATGACCGCGCGGAAGAATTGATCACCGGCTGGCAAGCCGAACTGGCCGAGATTGCCGCGACCATCCCCAAGGGCGATCCGCTGCGCGTCTTCGTCTATGACAGTGGCGAGGATACGCCCTTCACCGCCGGGCGCTACGCCATGCCCACAGCGATGATCAAGGCAGCAGGCGGGCGCAACATCATGGATGATGTCGAGTCAAGCTGGACCCGCGTGGCGTGGGAGCCTGTGGTCGAGCGCAACCCCGAAGTGGTTGTCATCGTGAACTATGGCGAAGTCACTGCCGAGCAGAAGATCGATTTCATGAAATCAAACCCGGCTTTCGCGGGCATGGATGCGGTCGTCAATGACCGCTTCGTGGTGCTGGAATATGTCGAGGCCACACCGGGGCCGCGCAATATCCGCGCCATCCGCGCGCTGGCCGACGCGTTTCACGGCGAGTAACCCATGCGCACCACCCCCAGCCCTGAAACTGCCGCGCCGGTTCTGGCCACGCAGGCCAGATTGCCTGCGCTGGCGCGCCCGATCCGGCAGGGGCTGTGGGGGCTGGGATTGGTGGCGCTGGCACTGTCCATCTCTGCCGCTGTCAGCATCGGGGCCGTGTCCATCCCGCTGGGCACAGTCTGGGGCGTGATCGCAAACCGGGTCGCGCCCGGTCTGGTCACACCCGACTGGTCAGCGGGCCGCGCGGCGATTGTCTGGGATATCCGCCTGCCGCGCGCGCTGCTGGCGGCGTTGGTGGGGGCAGGTCTGGCGCTGGTGGGGGCGGTGCTGCAATCGGTCACGCGCAATCCGTTGGCCGATCCGCATCTCCTGGGCATCTCATCGGGTGCGGCCTTCGGCGCGATTCTGGCGCTGTTGCATACGGGCATGTTTCTGGGGCTGGCCACGGTGCCGCTGCTGGCATTCCTGGGCGCGCTGGGATCAACGGCGCTGGTGCTGTCGGTCGCGAGTTTCGCGCAGGCCACCAGTGCCGACCGGCTGGTGCTGACCGGCGTGGCGGTGTCGTTTATCGTGATGGCGCTGGCCAATGTGCTGATCTTTCTGGGCGATCCGCGCGCCGCGCATACGGTCGTGTTCTGGATGCTGGGCGGGCTTGGTCTGGCGCAATGGGCGCATCTGGTCTGGCCCGCGCTGGTGCTGGCGGGGGCCGCGCTGTGGTTTCGCGTGGTTGCCGGATCGCTTAACGCCATGACCATCGGGGACGAGACGGCGGCCACGCTCGGCATTCCCGTCGCGCGCTTTCGCCTGACGGCCTTCGTGGTCGCGGCCCTTGTCACCGGGGTCATGGTCGCGTTTTCGGGGGTGATCGGCTTTGTGGGCCTGATGATCCCGCATATCGTGCGGCTGGTGGTGGGGGGCGACAATGCCCGCGTTCTGCCTGCGTCGATGTTGGCGGGCGCGGTGTTCCTGGTCTGGGCCGATATCATCGCCCGCACCATCATGCGCCCAGAGGACATGCCCATCGGCATCGTGACCGGGCTGATCGGCGGCATCTTCTTCATCTGGCTTTTGCGGCGGCGGTCGCGAACGCAATGACACCATGCGCTATTCGGACTTGGACAACCCACACCCGAAGATGTTATAGAGTAACATCAAATGAGGTGCGATGCGATGGCAGCCAATCTGCTCAATGCCCGTGATATGGCACTCCACGCCTGCCTTTGCGCAGCGTCACGCCCGCTTTCGGCCTATGACCTGCTTGATGCCAGACGCGCGGCAGAACCTCGCATCGCGCCGACCGCGATCTACCGATCACTCACCAAGCTCGAAAAGGCAGGCCTTGTGCAGCGCGTTGCCACCCTCAACGCCTGGATCGCCCGCCCGCCCAAGCTGCCAGCAGAACCGAGCGTTCTTGCCATCTGCGACAGTTGCGGCGCGGTGGAACAAGTGGCTGAAGCGGGCGTCATTCAAGCCGTGACCGATGCGGTGACCCGCAGCGGTTTCCACCCCAACCGGCCCGTGATCGAGGTGCATGGCCACTGCACCCGGTGCGAGTCCGAAACCGACCCAATCCGGAGTGCCCCAAGATGACTGCGTCCACCCAAGTTCCTGTCACCGTCCTGACCGGCTTTCTCGGCGCTGGAAAGACCACACTTCTCAACCGCATCCTGACCGAGCAGCATGGCCGCCGCTATGCGGTGATCGTCAACGAGTTTGGCGAGACCGGCATCGACAACGAGTTGGTCGTCGATGCCGACGAGGAAATCTTCGAGATGAACAACGGCTGCATCTGCTGCACCGTCCGGGGCGACCTGATCCGCATCCTCGGCGGGCTGATGAAGCGGCGCGATTTCGACGGCATCATCATCGAGACGACCGGCATGGCCGACCCGGCACCTGTTGCGCAAACCTTCTTCGTCGATGATGACGTGGCCGCGCGGACCCGGCTGGATGCCATCGTGACGGTTGTCGATGCGGTGAACCTTGCCACCCATCTGAACGAGGCGCATGAGGCCGCAGAGCAGATCGCCTTTGCCGATGTGATCTTGCTGAACAAGACCGACCTTGCCGACACAGCCGCCATCGCCGCGGTCGAGGCGCGCATCCGCACCATCAACCCCTACGCCAAGATCGTCCATTCGGCGCGCTGCGCGGTGCCGCTCGATCAGGTGATCGGCCTCGATGCCTTCAGCCTTGAGCGCGTGCTCGAGGTCGAGCCGGATTTCCTGACCAGCGACCACGACCATGAGCATGAAGAGGAGATCACCTCGATTTCCCTTGCCGCCGATCAGCCGCTGGACCCGGACCGCTTCCAGTTCTGGTTCGGCCAGATCATCCAGCGCTTCGGCCCCGACATCCTGCGCGCCAAGGGCATCCTGCATCTGGCAGGCGAGGACCGGCGCTATGTCATGCAGGGCGTCCACATGCTGATCGAGGCAAACTTCCTTGGCCCATGGCCCCCCGGCTCACGGATCTCGAAACTGGTCTTCATCGGTCGTAACCTCGACACCATGAACCTCGCCGAGGGCTTCGCCTCATGTCAGGTGGACTGACCCTCGACCCCTCCAGCCTGTTGGGCAGCGGGCCCACGCAGATCGAACGTCGGGCCCGGCACATGGATATTGGTGCTGTGCCGGTCTGCGCGGGTGCTTTGGGCGAAACCATCTGGCTGGCCTGTGGCGACGGGCAACTGCGGGTGTTTGGGCCGGACGGGGCGATGACCCCGCATAAGGCGCATCGCGGTGCGATCCTGTCGATGGCCATGGTTCCGGGCGAGGACGCTTTGCTGACGGGCGGCGACGACGGGCGGTTTCTGCGCGTGGCCGGTGACGGCACGGTGGCAGAGCTTGCCCATCACCCGCGCCGCTGGGTCGACCATGTCGCAGCGGGCACGGGCGGGCGCATTGCCTGTTCGGTGGGGCGTGCCGTGCATCTGCACGATGGCGATGGGCAGGTGCATGCGCTCGATCATCCATCGACTGCGGGCGGCCTTGCCTTCGACGCCAAGGGTGGGCGCCTTGCCGTCGCTCATTACGGGGGTGTTACCATCTGGTCGAAGGAAAAGCGTGGCTGGAAACCCGCGACCCTGAAATGGGCGGGCAGCCATACCGGCGTCACCTTCAGCCCCGATGGCCGCTTCGTCGTCTCGACCATGCAGGAAAACGCCATGCACGGCTGGCGCCTGCGCGACAAGGCCGATCTGCGCATGTCGGGCTACCCGTCCCGGGTCAAGGGCTGGGCCTGGGCGGGGGCCTTGCCCTGGCTTGCCACTACGGGCGCCGATCAGGCGATCCTGTGGCCCTTCGACGGGATAAAGGGGCCGATGGGACGGTCACCGCTGCAACTGTGCTGGTCGGTGCCATCGCTCGTGACCGCGGTGGCCGCCGTCCCGGGGCGCGAGATCGTCCTTGCAGGCTTCGCCACCGGACAGGTGGTGTTCAGCGAGATCGACGCCATGGCCGAACCCCGCATGGTCAAGCGCAGCGCAGGCGCGCCCGTCATCGTTCTGACCTGCACTCCAGGCGGCCGCCTGCTGGCTGCGGACGAGGACGGGTGCATGCTGTGGGCAGATCTGTCCGCGATTTAAGGGCGAACTAGCGCGCGAATAGTCTGGGTCTGCTGATGTCTGATTGAACGTCCGCTTCGCGGATGCGCATAAATTGGACTGGCTGGCCGCTCAGGGCCGAGTACGACGGTCAAGCGATCATCTTCTTTGCTCCAACGGCGACAGTTCATGTCAACGCCATGTCAACGAGCGTATGTAATTTCTTGACAGGCGGCGACGGTGAATGCAGGCCAATGTCATCCAGTGTCAGGGTTGAAATTTTGTGAAATCAAAGGCTTATCGGATAAGTCATTGGTTTCTATAAACTATTGGAATTGTTGAGGTTTCGGCTCATAACCTGAAGGTCGTAGGTTCAAATCCTACCCCCGCAACCAAACTTTCCGACACGATATCAAACGCTTAGACCGCCCTCAGGGCGGCTTTTGCGTGTCGCGTCGTGTCGCAAGGCCGTCCCGAACACTCCCAAAAGATTCCAAAGACTTACGAACATCCCCGATTCCTCCGTGCAACATGGATGCGACACGGGATGCGCAAGGTGTTCACGGCACGTTCCGTCTAGCGAAGGAACGCCTCGCCTTTCTTGGCCCGCGCTACGGAGTATTCGACGATCCGGTCGATGACTCGGTCCGGAGTTTTCCACTTCATGACGAGCTTGCCCGGATCCATGCCGTACTCGGCCACAATGTCCCGTAGCTGGTCGAGCGTCAGCGGCTCAAGCTTCGTCCGGAGCGCGTCCTCACCCTCTCGGGCCAGGGAGATAGGGTCGAGAATGGCAGCCGCGCGCCGGTGAGCGGATCGGCCCTTTTCCTCCTTCTCCGGCTTCGGTTCTAGACCAAGGGCAGTTTCAAGCTCCTTGGCGAATTCCGGGTTCCGGTTGGCCTCCTCGATGACCACCTTAATCAAGTCTTGAAGTGTCTTCTTGAGCTTCATCTTCACGCACCCAACTTGGCCAGTATCTCTTTGGTCAGATTCGAGAAGCTCTCGTGTAGCCCCTGATATCCCCACTTCTGCTTGAGTGTGGCGTAGTTCGCATGTTCCCCAGCGGCTGCGATCTGGTTCGCTTGTGGGATCCGCGTCGCGAATACGGGCGGCCAGTTCTTCGGCTCGGCATCGTGGTTCTGCTTGAGCTGCTTGATCATGTTGCCATGCACGTTCGAATTGGCTTGGTACTTCTGGATAACGATGCCGAGGGGCTCGATTGGCTCGGCGATCTCCTCGGCAAATTCACGCACGCGTTTGACGATCTGAGGGATGCCGTACGTAGATAGGATGTCCGGGATCGTCGGGATGATGAAACCCTGTGACATCCGCAGGCCGTTCTGCGTGATCTTGCCGAGGTTCGGTGGGCAATCGACAATGACGACGTCATACTGCTCCACAATGTCCTTCACGGCACGCCACAGGATATCGAAGGGCCTGATCGCGCCGTACTTGCCGACCGGCGTGTTCACCAACTCATCTTGCACGTCGATCAGGTCCAGGCTTGAAGGAAGCAGGTCGATAGATCGCGCAGCCGAAACATCCGAGACGCGCTTCTGCAGCGTTTTCTCGAGGTCGAACTTCTTGCTCGAGGGGTCCAGCGCATCCTTAAATAGCTGAGCGAGCGTGTGACCTGCGTCGTTCAGCTCCCGCCAGCGCTCCTCACCTATCAGCATGGTTGTCGCGTTGGTCTGAGGGTCCAAGTCGATGACGAGAACCTTCTTGCCGAGCTCGCCAGAAAGCGTTTCGGCAAGCGCTACCGTCGTCGTGGTCTTTCCGACGCCGCCTTTCAAATTGATGGTCGAAAACACGTGGGCCATTGGTATCCTCCTTCTCCTGAGCCAAGCACTAACGTGCGAGCGCTTGAACACAGGACCAGAAGCGAGTTCGACGACTGGCTTTGGGAAGTCGGACATGCGGGTTCGCCAATTGGCTACCGCTTGCCGCGTTACCTTGGCCATGTCGGCAATCTCGTTGATGCCGACGAAATCCTCATCCTCAGACACTTTCGGTGATCCTGTGAGCAACGTAAACAAAAAGTGTGTACGTTGCTCACAGGGCGCTTGTCAATCCTTCCGTCAAGCCGCCGCTGTCGCCACCCCATCCAGCCGTACCGCGACGCTGGTGACGCCGTTCCCCGCCACCTCGACCGCCACGCCGATGGGGAACCGCCCGGCCGCCGGTGTGGTCACTTCCTTCGCCGTGTTGTCCCACGCCACGCGCGCGCCGACGGCGAGAACTGCGGCGCTGGCCTTTGGCAGCTGGAACACGCCAGTGGTGGAGAGCTCGACCGGGTCGCCCTCGGCCGAGGAATAGGCGGCGATGCCGAAGATGCTGCCGACGATCAGCGCATCCCCCGAGGCGATTCCGCCCGCGGGCGTGGTGACCCGGACGATGTGGCCGTTCTGGAGGTAGTTCTTCATCTCAGAGCCCTTTCGAGGATTGGATGCGGACGACCGAGATGCGATCGGTCGCCCCTGCAATCTGCCGGTTGAGGTCCGCGAGCGCGGCGGCCAGCTCGCCGTCGCTCGCGTAGGTGACGCGCTTGCCGTCGTATTCGACGGTGCGGACGCCCTGATAGCGCGCAGCCATCAGAGCGTCCCGCCAGGCGGTGAGCTGGGCTAGGCTGGCCATCACGCACCCGCGTTCATGAACCAGCCGCGGTGGTCGATGAAGCCCGCACCGAAGTCCAGGATCACCCGGATTTCGACGCCGTCCACGTCCCAGCCCGACCGGCTTTCCACCTGCGGGCCTTCCGCGCCCGAGAGATAGGCGAATTCCAGCCCGTCAATCTCGCCGGGGTCGGCGGTGACATACCAGCGCGTGGCAGAAGACAGGCGCGGTTCCACCACCAGCGATAGCGAGCCCGAGAAGGGGTTCACATCGGCGGCGGTGGCCGGTGCAATGCTGGCCAGCCACTTTTCGGCGATGGTTTCCAGCGCAGGCGGCACCAGCAGGTTCTTCGGCGTCACGCGGATGGTGCGGTCCTCGATGCCCTTCTGGGTGCGGAGCGCCAGTCGGGCGGCCGACAGCGTCGCGTCGGAGATCACAGCACCCGTGCCCGCCTTGTTGCCGTGGTCGGCGTGGAACAGCGTCTTGCCGTCGGACATCGTAGGGCCATTGCCGCTGCCCGCCTCGAGGAGGGTGACGAGGATCCGCGCCTCTGTCTCGGCCGCAGCCTGGCCCATGCGGCGAGCGAGGTCCGCGAAGGCGCCGAGGTCGTCGTTGACCAGCACTTGCCGGGTGATGCCGATCTTCCGCGCCCAGGTCTCGACCTTGTAGGCCTCACGCGCCTCGGCCATGGTCCCGGCCTTGATCTCGCCGTGCTCGTTGAGCTTCTCCAGCAGCGGCGCTTCGCCCAGCATGATCTTGTTCACCGCGCGGAAGTCGCGCGCCGTGGTCTGGCGGCCGAGGCGGCGGATGCCCGAGGGCGCGGCCTGATAGGCGTCGCGCAGGACGCGGCCTACCGTGTCCCCTAGGATGATCGGGAAGTCGGAGGTGGTGTGCAGCGCGCGGGTCACGAGGCTCGCAGACGACAGCGCCATCGTGGACTCGCCGCGCAGCGTCAGCAGTTCCTTAGCCATGTCAACGGGCGTGGCATAGGCATAGCGCCGGGCGGGTTCGCTCAGTTCGTGGTGCGGGTTGATCCGCGCATAGAGGGCCTCAGCCATCTGCCGAGCCCGCGGGGCAGGATCGTCGTGGCTGTCGCCCATCTCGACGCGGACCTGCTCGCTGCGGCTCGCAGGTGCGCTGCGGCTCGCCAGCGCCTCGAAGGCCGCGCGGCGGGCGGTGTCGGGATCGGCGCCTCCGTCGATTTGGCCGTCTATCCAGGACTGGTCGAGCCCCGCGATGCGAGCGATGGAGCGGATCTCGGCATTCGCTGCGGCGCGGGTCTCGGTGATGGGCGCCGTGTCGGCGGCCTCTCGGGTCGTAGTGTCGGTCATCTCTGTCTCCATGCGAATATGGGCGCCGGGGTCGGAGGGCGTCGGCACCAGGGAAATCTCGTGCGGGGTCCAGCGCACGGCGGTGAGCACGCGCGCGCCGTTCTCGGTGGTCTCGGCCCAGTCCTCGACCGAGTACCCGACCGAGACGTGCCGCAGGATGCCCGCCAGCACGTCCTGCCAGACAGGCTCCACCTCGTGGCGCGCCGAGAATTGGACGAGCGCCGTACCGCGCTTGCCGTCGACGCTGGCGCTGCGGACAGAGCCCAGCACGTCGCGCACAGCTGTCTGTCGGTGCGCATCGAGGACGCTGGCGCCTTCGAGGCGCGAGAGGTCCACCGCCTTTGGATCGAGGCTGAGCCGCTCGATGTATGGACCCGCCATGTCGCGGCGGCGCACCGGGGAGCCGGTGGACCAGACCACCTCGACGGTGCGGGCCTCCGGATCGGCCGTTGCAGGCGCGAACGTCGCGCGGCGGGTCAGGAAACCGTTTCCGTCCTGGACGGTTTCTGCTGACCGGCCCATTGGCACCATGGGCGTGGAAAGCGCGATCTCGGTCTCAGCCATCGGCAGCCTCCTTCTGCTGAGGCGCGGCGGTCTGGCCAAAGGCGAGCCCCAGCCCCTCCGCGCGCTCGCGGTCGGCGGCGATCTCGGCATCCACCTGTTCGGCGTCGTAGCCGCGCTCGGAGATCGCCTGGGACCGGCTCTTGAGTCCCGCGCCGATCGCCATGATCTCGGCCTGGACGTCCTTCATCGGATCGACGTAATCGAACTTCGGCGGCAGCCATTCGCACCCCAGGTAGGCGTCCGGGTTCCGGTCGAAGTCCCGCGCGGGCAGATCGCCGGTCAGCACCGCGAGCCGCACGAACCGTTCCCGGACCGGGCGGCAGAACAGGTGCACGACCACGTTGTGCTGAAGTTGCTCGACCCGGCGGCGGAACTCGATCAGCCCGGCGCGGATTGAGGAATAGGTCACGCCCTCCAGGTCGCCCGAAACCAGCTCGTAGGGCAGGCCCAGTCCGGCGGCGACTGCGCGCAGGTGGTTCTTCACGAAGGGCGCATAGGCATCGTGTTCGGTCGGGTTCGAGAAGCGGATGTCGGTGCCGGGCGGCAGCGGGATCAGGCTGCCGGGCTCCATGCCCACGGTCAGCGCGCCGCCGATGTTGGTGCCGGAAAGCCCGCCCGCCGTGCCGTCGGGATAGGTGATGAAGCCGGTGAACAGCGCCGCCACCTTGGCCTTCACCAGCGCGGCGTCCTCGAACTGGTCGAGCTCGTGCAGCCGCAGCAAGACCGGCGCGAGCCAGGTGATCCCGCGCAGCTGGCCTGCCGCAAGCGGTTTGAACAGGTGCAGGCAATCGGCGGTGGGGACGCGAAGCGGGTCCATGCGGAGAGACCCCAGCGGATCACCCGGACGGGAAGACAAGACCCGGCAGGCGACCCGGCGACCGGCGGCATCGAACTCGATGCCGGCGCGAATCCGCGCCCCGCCGCCGATCTCGCGGTGCAGGTCCATGGGAACCTGCTCGCGATCCAGAAGCTCGAGGTGAAGGGGAATGCTGGCGGCGTCGCTGGCCACGCGGAGGCGAGCGAAGCTTTCGCCGCTCTCGACCATCGCGCGCACGGCCATGGCCTGCAGCCCGTAGAAATCGGCCGGCCCGTCCGGGGCGGCATGGTCGGTCCAGCGTACCCAGAGCGATTGCAGCCGCTCGCGCACCGCCCGGTCGGAATGGGTGGACTGCGGCTTGATCCCGGCGCCGACGACATTGCCGACTAGGCTGTCCACCGCCGCGGCGACCCACGGGTTGTTCCGCGCATACCACCCGGCCCGCCTCGCCGCCGTGGCTGCGCCCGCTAGGATCGCCGCGTTCAGCCCGTCGACCGTCCGCGCCCCCTCCCAACGTCGCCCGCCACCCGCAGCGTCGAAGGCGCGGGTGCGCTCGAGGCCGAGAAGGCGATGGAGGAAGGTCCGCATGGGCGGGAGAATCGCCCGAAACGGATCCTCAAGCTATTGGGAATGTTTGGGAACTATTCGACCTGGAGTTGCCACGTCCCGAGTACGGTGCAGACGTTCTTGTTGATGTTGGCCAGCGTGACTTTCGCGTCAGACCGATCGAGCTTGAGAGTGAAGTCAGGAGGATTCTTGCCAACCGGGATTCCGATGGTCGGACCATCGGGCGCGAACTCTGCGCGCGGCACGTCGGCAACCTGAGCGAGGATGTCGGTGGGTATCTCGACCAGCTCGTAGAAGGCGCGGTTCTTGAAAAGGCGAAGCTGAATAATGCTGTCCACCGCGCCAGTGTATTCCGCGAACAAGCGCTTGGTCGCATCTTCACGCAGAGCTGCGCTCCGCATGTCCTGGATCCAAGCCGCCTCGCATAGCTTCGAGATGTGTAGCAGGCCTACACGAAGGTTGGCCGCCGCCGTCGATTTCAAGCTGATACGCTTGCCGTCTACCTCAACGTCCCAGAAACGTTGGCCGTCTGGGGCCGGGTTCACCGTGTGGCCGGCTGCCCTTGCTGCACGGACGAATGCCGCCTCGAAAGACGTCATCGCCAGTGGCGCTTTGAGGAAGTAGTGGTGGATGAGCAGGGTTGCTCGGAATTCGTTCGCGAACTCCTCGGAAATCAGCGTAGAGGCATCAGGGAACTGCGCTTCGCACGGTCCCCGCATGGCAGACAGCAACTCCTCGACATACCGTCGCTCTGTCTCGTCCAAGGTCAATTCAGGCGGCCTCCCGGACGAAGTCCGTCGATTTCAGGCTCGTGCCCGCAAGGACGAGTTCCTGCATGCCAGGTTGCTCGTTCGTCAGGATCCAGCGGCACAAATGCGCAAGCTGATAGGAAATCAGGGGAGGAACGGCATCTCCGATATGTCGATAGATGTTCGCAAGAGTTGCCCCGTTGAAGCGATAATTATGGGGAAAGCCCTGCAGCACCGCCATTTCAACTATCGAACAAAGACGATCCTGCTCGGGATGAGCATATCGCCCGTTTCCGATGTGCGCACATTCGCGCTTGATCGTCGGAGCGGGCTTGTCCCACGCCATCCGACCATAAACGTCGGGGTAAGAGCCCAAGCGTCCCGCCGACACTATGCGCTTCATCGAGCCGGTCATCAGGTAATCGGCGTCTAGATGCTTCAAGAGATCTATCCATGAGCCACCATTCTTCGGAATGGCCTCGATCCGCCGCTTTACCTCATCCGATGCAAATCCTGGGAAACGATGATCTGCGTTCTTGGCTCGCGCAGCGACCGAAAGCGCCCTGCGCACTGTCTTGGCGTCCTCTTTGACGGCCCAGCCATCCCACATGCTCTCCAGCGTGTAGAGCGGGAGGTTCTCCTTCGCCGCAATGATGATCGAGCGCTCTCGGATCTGAGGCAGTCCAAAGCGATTGAGCATGTAGCTCCTGCCGAAGACATTGTAGCCTCTGTCCTCGAGGCGCTCCCGAAGGGCGCGGTAGTGATGCAAAAAGTTGCCGCGGATCAATTCGCGAGCATTCTCCATCACTACGACGTCGGCATCCAGAGCCATCGCGAAGTCGGCCGCCTTGGAAACCAGACTATTCCGAGGGTCATCGCGAAGATGATTCTGCGGATTGGTGCGGCTGAAGCCGGTGCATGGCGGACAGACGCTTAATACATTTACCTCCGTATCGCCGATGCCGAGGCATTCACGGATTTCTTCCGCCGCTATGTCGGCAAGATCGACCCTCTTGGGATAGATTCCGATGTTGTTTCGGTAGGTCGTGTTGCACTGAAGGCGGCCGTTACCAGCGGTCGGCTTTCCAATTTCCGCATCAGCTGCGCCGATTACCTTGAACGCCCCGTGAGCTTTGAACCCATAGGACATGCCACCTGCTCCAGAAAACAGGTCGACTACGCTGATGCTTTTACGCTCCATGGTCATGGCTCACAGTGTCACTCCCAGATTAAGTATCTGCTAACGAAGAATCTGGCAACATCTTGTGCGTCCCGGCGAGCTCCAGCCAACGCGCGACCGCCATGACTGCGTCCCCGGAGCGCAGTTCACACTCCCAGACCACAAGGGCGCTCCAGCCGAGATGTTCGAGACGCTCAAGGTTCCTTGCGTCACGGGATCTGTTGCTCTCTATCTTCTCGCGCCAGAAATCGGTCCTCGTCTTCGGCAGCCTTGCGGCGGGGCAATCGTGCCCGTGCCAGAAGCAGCCATTCACGAAGACCACGGCATGTCGGCCGGGGAAGGCGAGATCGGGTGTGCCGGGAAGCTCACGACGGTGAAGCCGATATCGGTACCCCAAGGCGTGGAGCCCTCGCCGAAGGAGCAGCTCGGGCCGGGTGTTCTTCGAGCGGACAGTTGCCATCATGCGGCTCCGCTGCTCTGGGCTAACGATGTCCATCAATCTGCTCAACTTCGTCTTTCGTGGCGGTGCATTCAGTCCTACCGGAGAGCAGTGGCTTAGACCACCTAGCTTCGAAGGCGGATCGCTCATAGGGTGCGCATCCACGCAGACCGGATCACCCCCGCAGCCGCTCCATCCGTGCGCGCCGGCTCGGACGCCGCCCCCTCCACCTCCTCGTTCAGCCTGAGGCCCATGCTGATGAGGCCGTGCAGAGCGGCGTGGGCGTAGACGAAGGTGTCGAGGGCCTCGTTGCGTTCACCGTCGCGCTTGGGTTGCCAGGAGCGGATGGGGCGTCCGCGCTCGAAGCGGGTGACGACGCGCTCGGCGGTCAGCTGTCGGAAATAGTCGGCGTCGAGGCGGTGGGGGAAGTGGATGGCGCCGGGGCCGGGCTCGGTCAGTTTCAGGCGGGCGTAGATCGCATCCTTCACCGCGTCCACGCCGACGATGAACAGGGGGATCTTGCCCTTGTTCGTCCGGGTGGGGCGGCGCGGCCAGACGGGGATGCCGGGCCCGCCCCGGCCCTTGATCGCCCAGATGCAGCGGGCGAGGCGGGTGCGGCAGAATTCGTAGGCCATCTTGCTGTGGTTGCCGCCGGTGTCGATGTCCGCCGCGCGCATGGGGAGGTCGAGCCCCGCGGGATGCGCTAAGGTCGCCTGCAGCACCATGTCGAGGTCGGCCCAGAGCCGCGGCCCGGACGGGTCGCCCCAGAGCACGCGGTAGTCGATCACCCACGCCTCCTCGTCGCGACCCCAGCCGACAATCTGCACCTCGATCCGGTCGCCCTGCACGTCGACGCCCGCGGTCAGCACGGCGACGGAGGCGGGCAGCGCCTCGCCCCAGTCCTCGCGCCGAGCCATGAGCGGGTCGGCGGGAACGGTGTCGCCCGCCTGATCCTCCCAGGACCCGCCCAGCTTGGTGTTCACCCAGACCTGCAGGCGGGGTGGGTCCTTGCGCACGCGGCCGTGCTCGGCAGCGATCTCGGCCCATGTCTCCCACGGCGAATAGAGCGCGGAGAGATGGAAGCCCGCGTTGCGGCCGTCGCCCTCGGCCGTCGCGCGCCACTCGCCCGCGGCAAGCAGGCGGGGCTTCTCGTGCTCGTGATGGATGCCGTCGCAGGCCTCGCAGACCAGATGCGCCTCGTCGCGGCGCCCCTCCGGCCAGCGGATGCGTGCCCAGGTGATCGGCGCCATGTCGCCGCAATGCAGGCAGGGGACGTGGTAGCATCGTTGGTCGCTGTGCTCGAAGGCGGCCTCGATGCGGGAATGGCCCTTCAGCGTGGGCGTCGAGACCATGTAGATCTTGCGCCGCCCGCGGAAGGTGGCGGTGCGCTGGATCGCCAGATCGACGGGATCGCCCTCGCCATCGGCGTCGCCGGGATAGCCGTCCACCTCGTCCAGGAACAGATACCGGACCGGCGTGGAGCGGAGGCCGACAGCTGAATTGGCGCCGGTCATCACCAGCTGTCCGCCGGGGAAGGACTTGCGGAACAGGCTGTTCCCGGCGTCGCGGGAGCGGGGCGCGGCGACCAGCTCGCGCAGCGCGGGCGTCGCCTCGATCAGCGGGTCGATGCGGACTGTGGTGTTCCGGCGCACCATGTCGAGCGAGGGCATCACCAGCATGGCGATGCCGGGCGCGTTCTGGATGATGTAGCCCAGCCAGTTCAGCCCCGCCTCCGAGCCGCCGGTCTGCGCGCCCTTCATCAGCACGACGCGCTCGTTGGGGCTCGCCGTCGAGAGCGCGTCCATCACGGCGCGCAGGTAGGGCGTCCGATCCGTGCGCCAGCGGCCGGGCTCCGCCGAGGTCGGCGGCAGGATGCGGTGGCGGTCGGCCCAGTCCGAGACCGGGATCGGCGGTTCGGGGCGGATGCCGCGCCGCTAGGCAAGATCGATCTCAGGCACCATCGCCAAAACTCCCCAGCGGCAGATCGGCCAGATGTTCGAGATGCTCGCGCATCATCCGGTCGAGGGCGGCAAATGTGGCGCGGGGATCAGCGCCGAGCTCGGCCGCCAGCAGCGGTGCCGTGCGCTGCACCCACGCCAGATGCGCGTCGCGTTCGGCGCGGGCGCGCGCGAACACCGTGCGGGTGGCGGCGGCGGTTTCGACCAGCTGGCCCTGTTCGCGCTCATAGGCCAGCTTCGCGCGCTGGACCTTCACGATCTCATGCAGCCGCTTCGCCTCGGCCAGCGTGGTGGAGACGCGGGACGCGGCGACAGCACCGCCCCTGTTGCGCCGCGCAGGATCGAGGTTGTTCTCGATCCATGCCAGCCCCACCGCCACGTCGATCTGTCCGTCCGCGCGCACCGGCAGCCCCTCGGCCACCAGCTGCGAGATGCGGCCCTTGGTCAGCCCGACGCGGGCGGCGAAGGCGGTCTTGGTCTCGTGGCTGTAGAGTTTAGTCATTTCCGCCCCCTGACGCTGGCGGGGTCATGCGCTGCGCTCCCCCACATACGGATCGGCCCGGGAGGAACCGCCGCTTTCCCGATCCTTCCCGCTTGACGCCGCCTCGGGCGGGCGGGCTCAGCGCCTCGGGTGACGCACCGGTGACGCAAGGATGACGCGATCTCAGGCTTAAGCCGTTGAAAGTGTTGAGATGACGCACTTGCCCCGGCAACCTTTCCATGTAGGGGGAAAGTGATGATCGTTGGGGAGTGAGTTTCCCCCCTTATCGAAATATCTGAGCCGAAGTGCGTTATCTCAACACTCTCAATGGGTTAGGGGCCAGAAAGCCGGTTTGGTGCGTCACCAGTGCGTCACCAGTGCGTCACCGCGAGGCCGATGAAAAACCGCCCCTCCTTCGTGCGCTTGTGCTGGATCCCCGCGACACGGGCCTGCACGCGCTGGACGAAGCCGTTGATGGCGGGCAGCTTCTCGGGCTTGTAGCCTTCGCCCAGCGCCCAGTTCTGGAAGCGCAGGTGTGCATCGCGCGTCGCCAGCATCGGCCCGCCGTTCACGATGGGCACGACCGACACGCAGGCATCTATCCAGGCGGCGATGGGATCCTCGCTCAGCACCCATTCGAGGAGGGCGTTGTGGCAGCCCTGCGGGATGGCGAAGTTGCGCTGGCGGATCAGCCGCGCCGCGCCCTCCACCGCCCATGCCAGCAGCAGGTCCGGTTCCTCGGCGGCGATGCGCTTGCCGATGTCCTCGATGCGCTCGTCCAGCGGGATCGAGCGGGTGAAGGGGATCAGCAGCAGGCGCCGCTGCACGCCCCGGTCCACGCCGCCCTTGAAGCTTGGCAGCTGGTTCGCGGCGAAGAGGTTCTGCGCCACGGAGCGGAACTCGACCCGGCTCTTGTAGACGTCGCGCCCCTCGATGGGATCGCCGGTCACCACGGCCTTGAAGGTGTCGGATGCGATGGCCTCGGGTGAGAGCTCGTCGGAGGCGTTCAGCAGCTTGCCCACCAGCCCGATCACATGCCGCTCGTCGCCCATCTTCGAGGCGGGGACCGAGCAGATGGCGTTGACGGGCAGGAGGCCGCGGGCCAGTTCGAGCATCTGGCTCTTGCCGTTCTCGGCGGTCTTGCCATGCAGCACCACCGCGCGCGGTTGCATCAGCCGGGTGGCGTAGCCCAGCGCCGCGGCACCGCAGACCTCGGCAAGCAGGGAGCATTTGGCCTCGGCCTCTGGGTCGCACTTGAAGCTGCCGGTCAGCAGCCTGGCGAGCAGCGAGCCAGCGGGCGGCGTGCTGGAGGCGCCAAGCTGCCAGCGGCCGGGCAGGGTGTGGCGGCAGCGATTCTGGCGATGGTGGGGTTCGAGGTGAGGCGTCCCCTCCGCATCGAAGCGGATGAATCCCGACGCGCAGTTGATGCCAGCGGGCGGGGCGTCGAAGTATCCCGGCTCGGCGCAGAGCGCGGCGCATTCGTTGAGCACGGAATTGACACGGGTCTGCGTCAGCTTGACGTTCGAGGGCTCGCCTGCGGGTGTCTCGAACCCGGCGCCGTCATAGGCGTGAACCGGCAGCCGCAACTCGTGGTCGGGAATCGCTTCCCAATGGGTGCCGCCATAGCGCCAGAATTCGCCATCGGCATGGACGATGCGGCCGTGGCGTTCGGTCAGATCCTCGCGCACGCGCCTGGCGATCTCCACGTCTGACCCGATGTAGAGCCGCTTGCGCTCGGCGTCGGCGTCTTCGGCGCGGAAGCGTTTGGCCGCCTCGATGCGATTGCGCACGGCCGCCTCGCCCTCGCGGGCGAGCACATCGTTGAAGTCCTGTCCTTCGGGCGGCTTGGCGATCAGCACGGTCATGCCGCGGCGCACAAGCTGGCTCGCGGCGCTGCCCATCTGGCCCTCGGCCTTGCTGCCGGGCAGGTCGCCGTCGCGCACGATAATCACCGTGGCGTTCTCGGGCACCGGCGCGCGGCCGATGTTCGAGATGCCGAGGCAGGCCCAGGTCTCCTGTCCGGTCGCCTGCCAAACGGAAAGTCCCGTCTCAACGCCCTCGCATAGCACCAGAGGTTCGCGGCCGGGGAGGCGCACAGCGGCGCGTTCGGCCCAGCCCTCCACGGCCTTGTTGGTTCGCTTGACCACCTTGACCGGGGCCTTCCGCCCCTCGGCCGTCAGATAGACCTGCTGGACCGCCAGCACCTCGCCTGCCTCGTCGGTGGCGAGCGCGACCATCGCGCCGAACTGGCGGTAGGCATACTGGCGATAGCGGATGCAGTCCGGCGGCGTGGCGGTGATCCCGCGATGGCGCAGGTAGGCGGGCACCGGCGTCGATACGAGGCTCTCGCTGCGGCGCACGATCTCGGCCACCTTCTCGGCGCGTTCCTCGGGCGTCGGCTCCTTCGGCCCGGCCGAGCCCGAGGCGGAACGCGCGGACGACGCGGGCGGCGTCGCTGTCCAGGACGGACTGGCGTCGGGTTCGCCCAGCCAGGACCGCGCCCAGTCCCACGCGGCCTTGTCGTCCAGGCGCAGGCGATAGCCGATCAGTTCCAGCGCCGCGCCCCCAGCGCCATGTTCATGGTCGTACCAGCAGCCCTTGTCTGCGCCGTCGATTTCCACGGCGACGCTGCCCTTGGTGCCGAACCGCAGCTGCTGCGCGCTGGAAAGTTCCCGGTTCGGTTCGCCGAGCAACTCGCGGGCCAGGTCCGCAACACGGTCGTTCAGCATGTCGGCCAGCTGGGCGACGGACATGCGGGTGGCGGCGCGGGCGCGGGTGCCGGGCGGCGTGCCGTTGAAGTCGAGGGGCTGCTCCTGCACTGTCATTGGCGCGGCCCCTTCACGGTGCAGAACAGGATCGGCATTTCGGGGCAGACCGCCTGCACGCGGTTGGTCCAGGCGATCTCCTGCTCGGGCCGGGTCTCGATGATCAGCCCGTTGCGATGCGCCATCGCCATCAGGGCGATGCTCGAATAGGCCTCGGGTGGCGGTTCACAGGAGATGATCGCGACGCCGTCGGCCATGCCGATCAGCCGGTCGAGCGCAGCGATGTCATACTGATCGGGGCCGAGCGCGCAGTCGGTGTCGTCGCCCACCATGACGATGAAGGGTCGTTCCAGCAGGTCAAGGCCGCGGTCGAGCCCGGTCGCGCGCTGGGGGATCACCAGGAAGCCGACACCGTGATCGCGGATCGCCAGGACGATGGGCAGCAGATGCGGGGCCTTCTCGATGACCTTGGTCTTCAGCCGTTCGAGTAGAGCGCCGGTGAACTGGATGGGGGTGTCATGCATGGGTGTCGCCCTCCAGCACCTCGATCCACTCCAGGAGTTTGGATTTCCGGGCGCAGATGACATTGCCCATACGGAAGGTCGGCATCCGCGCCTTGGCCTCGCTCGCGTAGTAATAGACCTTCCGGCGTGCCTTTGCGTTGCCGAAGATGAAGATCGCGATGGCATCGGCACCGCGCAGCAGATCATCGGCCAGCGTCGGGCAAGCCTCTCCTGTGGCGGGTCCAGCCCGCATTTCCGTTTCCATGTTGTCCTCCGATTGTCGATTTCGGCGTCAGGCGATGCCGAGGGTCTTCTTCACGCGCCGTTCGGTGTGGCCGAGGTTGATGGCCGCGAAGGAACGGATGTCGCGATCTTCGACGATGCGCCACAGTTCGGACGGGCGCGTAATGTGGCCGAAGGTGTGATCGATCTCGCCGTCCTCATCGACCAATTCGATGGTCTCCGACACCCGCGCCGGGCCCTGACAGATCACCAGAAGAGAGTCCTCGCCGTGGTAGCCGAAGAGATTTGCCGTGTGCATCGAGGCCACCGTCGGCGCGAGCCCGAGACGGCTGAAATCTGCCAACACACTCAGGTTGAGGGCATCTTTGTAGGTGTACTTTCGCGCCTTTCCTGGTTCGACCGGGTTCTCCGGCTTGAAGTGACCGCGCGAGATCCAGGCCTCGACCTGGTAGCGGGTCAGTTGCGCGGCGTCCGCAAGCTGCTGGATCGTGAATTCCTGAGTCATGACGATAACCTTTGACAGGATGTCTGAGCCATGGATAAGTGACCTCAGACACACTGTCAATGGTATTCATCTGAGCTACTCCCCGATCCTTGGACAGATTTCCGGCTGAGTTAAGCTACTGCCTGCACCTGCTGATCGGTTTCAATGTGGTTGAAGTAGGCCACGGCGGGCGGCTGCCCGCCATGGGCAGTGTGTGGGCGATGGTGGTTGT
>JAFIEC010000276.1 GCA_020832725.1 Paracoccaceae bacterium
GCGAGCAGATCTGCATCTACGCCTGTCCGTGGCCGCGCATCCAGGCGGCGATGATGGACGAGGACACGATCACCATCGCCTATCGTGACTGGCGCGGAGAGCCACGGGGCAAGCATCGCAAGGCCGAAGGCGCCGAGGTGCTTGGCGATTGCATCGATTGCAACGCCTGTGTGAACGTGTGCCCCATGGGCATAGACATCCGCAACGGCCAGCAGATGGAGTGCATCACCTGTGCGCTCTGCATCGATGCCTGCGACGAGGTGATGGAGAAGATCGGCAAGCCGCGCGGCCTGATCGACTACATCGCGCTGTCGGACGAAACCAGAGAGCGCGCTGGCGCGGCCGCCCTTCCCGCGATCAAGCATGTCTTTCGCCCGCGCGTGATCCTCTACACCGCACTCTGGAGCCTGATCGGCGTCGGTCTGCTGGTTGCTCTGCTGGTGCGTTCGGAGGTGGACCTCAACATTCAGCCCATCCGCAACCCGACCTTCATCGCCATGTCCGACGGCACCATTCGCAACAGCTATGACATGCGGGTGCTCAACAAGATGGGCGAGGCACGACCCTTCGCCGTCACCATCGAGGCCGATGAGCCGCTAGAGATTGTGCTCCAGGGCGTCGATGGCACCCTGATCGAGGTGCCGGCCGACACCACCTTCCTGCAGCGGCTCTATATCGACGCCGCCCCGGGAAGCCCCGCATCGCGGCGCGACCGGACAGAGCTGCGCATCGTCATCGAGGACATGACAACCGGCGCACGCGCCCATTTCGACACCGTCTTCAACGGGAGGGTCCAATGACCACAACCACCGATAACCGCAAGGCAGGGGCCAGACGCCTCACCGGGCGCGGCGTCCTCATGATCACGCTGGGCTTCTTCGGTACCATTATCGTGGTCAACCTGTTCATGGCCTATTCGGCGCTGAGTACCTTTCCGGGGCTCGAGGTGCGCAACAGCTATGTCGCAAGCCAGGGTTTCGACGCCCGGCGCGACGCGCAGACCCGGCTGGGCTGGAATGTCGTGCACAGCTACGAGGGCGGCCGCCTCAGCCTTGCCGTCACCGACGAGACAGGCGCCGCCTCCCGCAATGTGGCCGACATGACTGCGGTGATCGGCCGACCCACCCATGGGCGCGAGGATACCGTGCTCACCTTCCCCGAACGCCACAGCAGCGCCGCGATCGCCCTCGACCTCGATCCGGGGGTCTGGATCATCAAGCTGGCCGGTGAGGCCACTGACGGCACCCGCTTCGAGCAGCGCCTCTCGTTCAGCGTGCGCAACTGACATGGCCGATGGCGCCCCCCAGGAGCGTCCCGGCGTCGCAGCCTGCCCGGCCTGTTCGGCCATGCCGGCAGCCACCGCCGATGTTCCCGAGGCGGGCCGCATCATGCTCTCGCTGCCCGGCATACATTGTGCCGGCTGCATCTCGACCGTGGAGAACGGGCTTGCCCGGCACCCGGGCATCCGCTCGGCCCGTGTGAACCTCACGCTGCGGCGCGTCGTCGTCGATGCCGCCCTCGAGATCACCGCCGAGGACCTCGTGCCGGTGATGGAGAGACTGGGATATGAAGCCCATGTGCTCGACCAGGCCACCCTTGGGGCGACCGAGCACGACAGCGCAGGCCGCGACCTGCTGATGCGCGTGGGCGTGTCCGGCTTTGCCATGATGAACGTCATGCTGTTGTCGGTCGCCGTGTGGTCGGGGGCCGAGGGCAGTACCCGCGACATGCTGCACTGGATTTCCGCAGCCATCGCCTTGCCGACCATCGCCTTCGCCTCCCAGCCTTTCTTCCGTTCGGGCTGGAGCGCCCTGCGCGCCGGTCGGCTCAACATGGATGTGCCGATCTCGCTTGCGATCCTGCTGGCTGCGGCGATGTCGCTCTACGAGACCAGCCAGAGCGGACATCATGCCTATTTCGATGCCGCCGTCGCGCTGACCTTCTTCCTGCTGGCGGGACGGTATCTCGACTATCGCACCCGCGCCTCGGCGCGCTCGGCGGCGCGGGAACTGGCGGCGCTGGAGGTGCCCAAGGCGATGCGCCTGGTGGGGGGCGTGCCGGTCAGCACCGCTGTGGGAGAGCTCGTCGTGGGCGACCTGCTGCTGATCCGGCCCGGCGCACGACTGCCCGTGGATGGCGACGTGATCGAGGGCCGGTCCGAGACCGACCGGTCGCTTCTGACCGGAGAAAGCCTGCCTGTCCCCGTCGGTCCAGGCACGCGGGTTGCGGCCGGAGAGATGAACCTGACCGGTCCGCTGCAGGTGCGGGTCACCGCCGTGGGCCAGGAGACCAGCCTGCAGCGTATGGCCGCCCTCGTGGCGCTGGCCGAGACGGCACGCAACCGCTATACCTCTCTCGCGGACCGGGCCGCGCAGATCTACGCCCCCGGGGTGCACCTTCTGGCACTGTTCGCCTTTCTGGGCTGGATCATCGCGACTGGCGACATGCGGCTGTCGATCAACATCGCCATCGCCGTTCTCATCATCACATGCCCCTGTGCCCTTGGCCTTGCCGTCCCCGCGGTGACGACGGCCGCAAGCGCGCGGCTGTTCCGCCGGGGCGTGCTGCTGAAGAACGGAACCGCGCTGGAACGGCTGGCCGAGGTCGATACGGTCGTTTTCGACAAGACCGGCACATTGACCCTTGGAACGCCTGTGCTGGAGGAGGATGCAGACCGCCCCGACGAGGATCTGGCACTGGCCGCGGCACTGGGCCAGGGCTCTGCCCATCCCCTCGCCGCGTCGATTGCCGCCGAGGCGCAGAGGCGCGGGTTGGTGCTTCCGGCCATCGATGCGGTCACCGAGCATCCGGGCGAGGGGATCGAGGCGGAATGGCGCGGGCGCCGGGTGCGGCTGGGCCGGGCGGCCTGGGTTGGTGCCGATGCCGCCAGCCGCACAGCGACATGGCTGGCCCTCGACGGGGCTGCGCCGCGCCCCTTCTACTTTCGCGATGCGCCCCGTCCGGGTACGGCGGCGCTGATCGCAGCGCTCAAGGCGCAGGGTCTGGAGATCCACCTGCTGTCGGGCGACACCGCCCCTGCGGTCGCGGCCTTTGCCGCCGAGATGGGCATCTCCGAGGCCCGCGCCCAGGTTCTGCCCGCCGACAAGCTGGCCCATGTCGCCGATCTGGAAGAGGCGGGCCGGCGCGTGCTGATGGTTGGGGACGGGTTGAACGACACCGGTGCGCTGGCGGCGGCACATGTGTCCGTCTCACCTGCGTCGGCACTGGATGCGGCGCGGGTGGCTTCGGACATCGTGCTTCTGGGCCGGGACATCGACGTTCTGGCGGGTGTGCTTGTGACCGCCCGCATGGCACGCCGCCGCATCACCGAGAATTTCGTCATCTCGGCGGCCTACAACATCGTGGCCATCCCGGTGGCCTTCATGGGCTTTGCAACCCCGCTTGCTGCGGCCCTTGCCATGTCGATCTCCTCGATTACGGTGTCATTGAACGCGCTTCGACTGCGCTGAGGGGAATGCGATTGGACATCCTGATCTATCTGATTCCGGTTTCGCTGTTTCTTGGCGGTCTTGGGCTTGCGGCCTTCATCTGGTCGCTGCGCAACCGCCAGTACGATGACCCCGATGGCGACAGTCGCCGCATCCTGAACGACGATTACGACGACGCGCCGCGCGGCTGAACGTCACCGGACGGCGTCGAACGTTGTCGTCTCAGGATGTCTGTTCGCTTCAGGTGCCCTCTGGGCCGACCGCTTCGCAGGCGGTCTGGCGGGCGCGCAGCCGCACGCAGGCGCGCTCGGCCTCTTCCCTAGTCATGCCGACGAAGCTGGCCTCGAACCGACCGCGCGCCGGGACGACCTTGCGCAGCGCCCCGTCCAGCGTCTCCATCTCGGTCAGCGCCGTGCGCAGCAGAACCCGCTCGGCGTGGTGCCGCGAGGGGTGCAGGCCAAGTGTAATGCCCCAATACCGCCCGCCGGAGGTGGAGGCGCGCACGATGACACGGCCCTCGTCATCCTGGCCCTCGGTCACCGGTGCGCGCAGGAATGCGGTGCCCCGCGGGGCGGGGGCCGCAGCCTGTGCGGGGGCGAGCGCCGCGACCTGGGTGCCGTCTTCGACCGAGCTTCCCTTGGATTCGAACCCCTCGGATGCGGTCGCTTCGGGAGCCGCGATGCCTTCGGGTCGCTGGGGCGGCGCCGTCGTCGCGGCCACGATCAGCGTCTCGCCCGGCGCATCGTCGGTTGCCGCGCGCGAGACCGTTTCCTTGACCTCTGCGGCGACGGCAAGAAGCATCTCGGTCGAGACGGCGGGACGCGGCGCGGCCCGGGGGCTGCGCGCCACCGCGCCCGATCTCGCCACGCGGGTGCCCGTCCCGGGCGCAAGGTCGATATGTGCGGGTGCCGGGCGGGCGATGGCGACATTGGCAGGAGCCGCGCGGAAGCCCAGATCCATCAGCTCTGCCACCCTGTCGTTCCGCCACGCGGCAGAGCGCCCGCCGAAGACCGTTGCGATCACCCGCACATTGCCCCTCTGGGCGGATGCGACAAGGTTGAAGCCTGCTGCGCGGGTATAGCCGGTCTTGATCCCGTCCGAACCGCGATAGGCCTGCAGCAACCTGCGGTTCGTGTTCTGCACGGTGGCCACTCCGGCATCGGTGGAGATGCGGCCGAACAGGTTGTAATATTGCGGATAGTCGAAATAGAGCCGCCGGCCGAGAATGGTCATGTCGCGGGCCGTGGACAGATGTCCTTCCTGCGTCAGCCCGTGGGCGTTCTTGAAGGTGGTGGAATTCATGCCAAGCGCCCGGGCGGTGGCATCCATGCGCTGGGTAAAGGCTGCCTCGCTGCCCGAAATCGCCTCGGCGATGGCGGTGGCGGCATCATTGGCGGAACGGATGGCCGCAGCGCGGATGAGATAGCGCAGGGCAATGCGCTGCCCCGGACGCAGGCCCAGCCGGGACGGGGGTTCTGACGCCGCCTTGGGCGAGACGCGCACCTCGGTATCGAGCGTGATCTCGCCGCGCTGGATCGCATCGAAGGCGACATAGAGGGTCATCATCTTGGTGAGCGAAGCAGGATGCAGCCGCGTGTCGGCATTGCGCGCATGCAGCACCTCGCCGGTGCGCGCATCCATCACCATGGCCGCATAGGGAACCGCCTGCGCCGGGCCAGCGGCCAGAAGCATGAGGCTCGCCAAAAGGGCGAGAAGGGCGAAAGCCCCTTGGCGAAACAGCCTTGTCATGTCCGGACCTGCTCGATCCCCGGGGCATCATCGCCCTCTTGATCAGAACGATACCACAACCAGCCGAGGGGTAAAGCAAAGAAAATCAGACGCTTTGCCCACAGCATCAGCGCTGCGGCACATGTCGTGGCCAACACCGCCCGACCTACGATATGTCGGGAAAGGCAGCCTCGATTTCGTTCAGAAGATCCGGCAGTTCAAGCAGGGCAGCGATCTGGCGAAAGCGCGCGGCGCCCTTGGGGCGGTCGGCCTCGTCCAGGGCCCATGTCAGCGCATGGGGCACATGCACCGCCCACGCCCCCGCCTCCAGCGCGGGACGGATGTCGGAGGCAAGGGAGTTCCCGGCCATCAGGGCGCGCCCCACCCCGTCACCGTGGCGCCGGAAGGCGCTGTGATAGATTGCGGGCGTCTTGTGACTGACGACCTCGACGGCCGAGAAATATGCCCCCAGCCCGGATTGGGCCAGCTTGCGTTCCTGATCCAGAAGGTCGCCCTTGGTGATGAGAATCAGCCGACGTTCCGCAGCCAGCCGCGCGACAGCCTCCTCGACGCCGGGAAGAAGTTCGATCGGATGCTCCAGCATCTCGCGCCCGGCCTGTACGAGCTCTCCCAGTACGCGGGCCGGGACGCGCCCTTCCGTCACCTCGATGGCCGTCTCGATCATCGACAGGGTAAAGCCTTTCACACCAAAGCCGTAATGGCCTAGGTTGCGTCTTTCGGCCTCCAGCAGCCTTGCGCGCAGATCGCCCGGAGCGGCGAAGTCGGCGAGAAGTGCGGTGAAAAGCTCCTGGGTCAACTGGAACACTTCCTCATTGTGCCAGAGCGTGTCATCTGCATCGAGACCAAGGGTCGTGATCGATCGGGGCACGTCACATGTCCTGCGGGGTTTTCAGCAATCCACAGCAGCATATATATTCCCCTCTGAGTCGCCCAATCCCGCCGACCAAACAACAGGAGTTCGCCGTGTCCCCCTTCGTCGTCACCGCCGCAGACCGCAAGTCGCCCGGCCAGAACGGCGACAGTGGTGTGCTGACCGAGACCCGCGCCAAGACGCAGCGCCCGCCGCTCTACAAGGTGCTGATGCTCAACGACGATTACACGCCGATGGAATTCGTCGTCCATGTGCTCGAGCATTGCTTCGGCATGTCCCATGACACGGCGGTTCAGGTCATGCTGACCGTCCATCAGAAGGGCGTGGCGGTGGTCGGGGTTTTCACCTACGAGATCGCCGAGACCAAGGTCACTCAGGTGATGGACCTTGCCCGGCGCAACCAGCACCCGCTTCAGTGCACCATGGAAAAGGAGTAGCGCGTCCCCGCGCGCGCACCCAATGCCATCCACCTCGCGCCTCTCGGTCGCCCTTTCGGAAGGGACATTCGTGCTGCCTCCGGAGGGGGAGTTGGTCGTATTGCGCGCCCGTGCCGCGTTCGACTGGGGTAGCCTTCCCCGCGATCGCTGGCGTGCGGTGCAGGGTTTTCGCCCGGAACACGACGCCATTGCAGCGCTTGGCGTGACGGTCGGCCCCCACGCGCCCGAGGATGCGGCCGCGGCAATCGTGCAGATCACCCGTGACCGGGCCGAGACGATGGGCCTGATTGCCCGGGCACTGGCGATCGTGCCTGCCGGTGCACCCGTTGTCATCGACGGACAGAAAACCGAGGGGATCGACGCCATCCTGCGGGCCGTGCGGGATGTGTTGCCTCTGGGCGAAGTGATTTCCAAGGCTCATGGCAAGATCGCGGCCTGTCACCGCCCCGGAACCCTGCCCCCCGAGGTGGCCCGCTGGGTAGAGGAGGCCAGACCTGCCGTGCCCGAAGCCGGGGCCGTCGCCCCACGCGGCAGTGTCTCGCCCGCCGGGCTTGATCGCGGCAGTGCGGCCCTGCTGCCGCATCTTGCCGGGCTGGCCGGGCGTGGGGCCGATCTTGGCGCGGGCTGGGGCGCATTGTCGCAGGCCATCCTCGAGAACGCGACGGTGACGAGCCTCGATCTGGTCGAGGCCGAGTTCGACGCTCTCGAAGCGGCACAGGCTAATATCGACGATCCGCGCGCCCGGTTTCACTGGGCCGACGCAACCCGCTTTCACCCGACGCACCTGCTGGATTTCGTGGTGACGAACCCGCCCTTTCATACTGGCCGGTCCGCCGATCCGGGACTGGGGCGCGCGTTCATCGCGGCCGCAGCCGGGATGCTGGCGCCCTCGGGGCGGCTCCTTCTGGTGGCGAACCGGCATCTGCCCTACGAGGCCACCCTGGCCGCAGCCTTTGGTCACGCGGCCCCGGTGCAAGAGGTAGGCGGCTACAAGATCATCCTTGCCACGGCGCCCCGCCGCAGCCCCGGCCGCAGGCGCGGCAAGCGCCCGCTCTGAAGGAGCCAGCCCATGTCCTTTTCCATCGCCGGCAGGACCGCCATCGTCACGGGAGCTGCCAATGGTATCGGCCTCGCCATCGCCCGGCGCTTTCTGGATGCCGACGCCAATGTCGTCTTTGCCGACATGGACGAGGGCCGGCTGGAGGCAGAGGTAGGGGATCTCGCCGCACGAGAAGAGCGGGCGCGCCTGTTCGCCGGCGACCTGCGCCAGCGCCTGACCCAGGCCAACCTGCTGTCGGCCACGATCGATGCCTTCGACCGCGTGGATATCCTGGTCAATGCCAGCCGGCAGGTGCTGCATTCCGACCCGCTGGATGCACGCGACGAGTCGCTGGAGACGATGCTGGCACAGAATCTGGTCGCCGGGCTGCGCCTCAGCCAGCTTGTTGCAGCCCGGATGATCCGCCAGGCCGAGGGGGCCGAGGATGACGGACCCAGCACGGCGGGCGCAGGCGCGATCGTCAACCTGTCATCGATCGCGGCGCGGGTGACGCGACCGGAACTTCTGGGCTATTCGGTCGCCTGTGCAGCACTCGATCAGGCGACACGGTCGCTGGCCGTGGCCCTTGCTCCGCACCGGATCAGGGTCAATGCGATCGCGTTCGGCAGCGTGATGTCATCCAGCCTCAAGGCCGTACTGCGCAATGACGAGGCGGCGCGTCAGGAGATCATCGCCAGAACGCCCCTTGGCCGCATCGCCCGGCCCGAGGAAGTGGCGGAAGCGGCCCAGTACCTTGCCTCCGACAGCGCCTGTTTCGTGACCGGGCATGTGCTGACGATGGACGGTGGCCGCTCCCTGCTCGATCCGGTGGCCTTGCCCAGCCACTGACAGGGTGCGAAAGGGCCGCGCTCAGCGCTGCCCTTCCTCCTCATCCTCGTCTTCGTCGTCGCCGGCCGGAAGGTTGAACAGCGAATCGGCATCCACCGGTGTGCGGGACGGTGCCTCATCCTCTTCCTGCTCGGAGCGACTGAGCGAAAAGCTCTCCAGCCCCGCGATCGCCGTGGGCAGCCGTGGTCCAGCATCGGATTGCAGCGCCTCCTCGGTGCTCATCAGGCGCACCTTTTCCTCGTCGGTCTGGGGCGCGCTGCTGCCCGCGTTCTTTTCCGCAGCCTTGCGCACCGCAGCATCAAGCTCGCCCTGCTTGCAAAGGCCCAGCGCTACCGGGTCCACCGGCTGGATATTGCCGATGTTCCAATGGGTCCGGCCCCGGATCGTCTGGATCGTGGGCTTGGTCGTTCCCACAAGCCGCGAGATCTGGGCGTCGGTCAGTTCGGGGTGGAACTTTACCAGCCAGGCAATGGCGGCGGGCCGGTCCTGCCGCTTGGACAGCGGTGTGTAGCGCGGGCCGCGCCGCTTGGCCTCGCCCTCGGCCGAGGGATTGTACTTCAGCTTGAGCCGATAGGCGGCATCTGCCTCGCCCCGGGTGATCTCCACCCGTTCCAGCTGGTTGTTGGCCACGGGGTCAAAGCCCTTGATCCCGACAGCCACCTCGCCGTCGGCGATGCCCTGAACCTCAAGCTCGTGAAGCCCGCAGAACTCGGCGATCTGCCGGAAGCTCAGCGTGGTGTTGTC
Organism: Paracoccaceae bacterium; assembly: GCA_020832725.1. Lineage (GTDB taxonomy): Bacteria > Pseudomonadota > Alphaproteobacteria > Rhodobacterales > Rhodobacteraceae > JAFIEC01. The sequence continues at coordinate 9,139 of JAFIEC010000276.1, forward strand.
CACCAGCCAGACGGCTGTGGCTTTCGCCATGATCGGTTGGGCCATGTCCTGTCCTTTCGTCGGTCATGCGGCACCCCGCGCCGGAAACCGGCTGCACCTTGGGTGCGTCTTCTCCGCTTTCGGGGAAATCCACTGCGGATATACTCCCCGCAGTCGGTCAAGAAAAGGGGGGAAGATGCGCACCCGTTGTCTTGTGCTATTCTGCGCGGCACTGATGCTGCTGCCCCCGCGTGCCGCGGCTGACCTGGCGGGCCGCTTCGACTACTGGTTGCTGGCGGTGACATGGATGCCCTCGTGGTGCGCCCTCGAGGGTGACGCCCGCGGTGATGCGCGCTGTGCGTCGGCTGCGCGCTGGGGTCTGCACGGCCTGTGGCCGCAATACGAGAGCGGCTGGCCCGAATATTGCCGCAGCCCCCACCCCGACCCGAGCCGGAGCGACACGGCCGCGCAGGCCGGTCTGTTCGGGGCCTCGGGTCTCGCCTGGCATCAATGGCGCAAGCACGGGCGTTGCTCGGGCCTCTCGCCATCGGCCTATTACGCGGCCAGCGCCGAGGCCTTGCAGGCGCGCATCCTGCCTGATCTGGAGGCGTTCGCGGGCACGGCAACCGTCCCGGCAATACGGCTGGCAGGGCTTGTGCGCCGCGCCGATTCCACACTTGGACCACTGTCGCAGGTCGCCGTATGCCGCGAAGGGTATTTCCTCGAAATCCGCTTTTGCCTGGACCGCGACTTCGGTCCGCGCGCCTGCGGCGCCGATGTCATCGAGCGGGCCTGCCGCGCGCCGGTCCGCCTGCCGCCTCCGGGCTGAGCGGGCCCGATCAGCCCTTTCCGGCGATGCGGGCCAGAATCAAGCCCGGATCCCGGGGCAGATGGTGTCCCCGCCATGCGATGTGCTGGTCGGGCCGCACCACAAGCAACGGCTCGGGCAGATCGGGCGACGCGGGCAGATCCAGCACCTGCAGCGGTACGCCAGCAGCCTGCGCCGCGCCCTGCAGCGGGCCGATGTCGCATTCGGGGTCGCTGCGCACCAATGTGTAGAACGGCCCCAGCGCATCATAGGCTGACCGGCCATCGGGCAGCCAGACATGGGGCATGCGGCAGCCGGGAACCGTGGAGGGGGTGAAATGCCCCATCGTATAGGCCGGAGCCGCTTCTCCGTCCTCGGCGATGATCGGAGAGCCTTCGTAGTAATAGCCGAAGTTCAGGCCCGCACAGCAATATTGCTCCACGTTCACGTCGTAGTTCACCTGTCCGAAGGCCCGGCGCGCGGCCTCTCCCTGCGGCGTGTCGTCCTCGATTTCAGGGGGGACCGCGCCACGGTTGCGGATCATCTTCTCGGCATGGCTCATGGCAAAGCGAGATACCTGCTCGGTGATCGGGTGGCGCTCGGCGGCATAGGCATCCAGCATCCCCGGGCCACCCCAGCCCTGCACGACCGCTGACAGAAGCCAGGCCAGATCTACCGCATCGGCGATGCCCGCGTTCATGCCATAACCGGCATAGGGCACCCAGATATGGGCCGAGTCCCCGGCAAGAAAGACGCGTCCCTCGCGCATCTTGTCCGCCACCAGTCGGCGGCCGATCCAGTCTTCCTTGTGGATGAATTCGTACTCGAAATCCGGCCCCACGCCGAGGATGGTGCGGATTGCCCAGTCGCGGTCCACCGCGTCGAAATCCTCTTCCTCAGGGGCAAGGTAGTTGTGCACCAGAAAGGTCTCGCGCCCGTCGATGGCGTAAAGCGTGCCGTTGCGCCGCGTGTTCAGGCAGATCGTCACCCATGCAGGTTCGTCCCCGCTTCGCTCCAGCAGGCCGGGGGCGCGGATATAGCTCGATTGCACCCGCTGGATCACCGCGTCGCCCTCGAGCTTCGCCCCGATCGCTCGGCGCACGGATGAACGACCCCCGTCGCACCCGGCAAGGAATGCGGCCCTGATGTCGTGCTCCGCCCCGGTCTCGAGGTCGCGCAGCCGTGCGGTGACTCCCTCGGCGTCCTGGGCAAAGCTCACCACTTCGGTCCGGTGCAGAACCCGCACACCGGGCGTGGCATGGGCGTGCCTCTGCAGGATCGGCTCCAGATAGATCTGGTTGACCCGATGGGCCGGCTCGGGCGTGGGCCACCAGGTATCGGGGCCCGGCGCGCCCGAGCGGCGGCCCTCGCGCCCCGGAATCGGGATACGGGCGAATTCGCGCCCCGTGAAGGTGGTCCGGAAGGCCGCATCATGGGCATGGCCCGGAGCCAGCCCCGCGGCGCGCACCTCGTCGGCAAGGCCGAGACGGCGAAAGGTCTCCATCGTGCGGGCCGAGACATGGTTGCAGCGCACCGTCTCGGAGACGCCCGGCGCGCGCAGGTCGGCCACCGTCACGGCGATGCCCCGCCGTGCGGCCTCCATCGCCAGCACCAGCCCCACCGGCCCACCGCCCACCACGAGGATATCGGTCCGCTCCATTCGCCCCTCCGCATTTTATTCACATGTGCATATAATCCGCCTCCCGCGAAGGCAACCGCAGCCCGGGCATCGCGTGTCTGCCGCGCCCTGGTCCTGGAGCGCGCAAGGGAGGAGGATCAGGCAGGCCTCAGCCGGCCAGACCGCCCATGCGTTCGATCAGGGTCACGATCTCGGGCACGCCGTGGCCCTCGCGCAGGCGGGCCATGACGAAGGGACGCCCCTCCCGCGCGGTGGCGGCATCGCTTTCCAGCAGGTCGAGGGAGACGCCGACATGGGGGGCAAGATCGGTCTTGTTGACCACGAGGATGTCCGAGCGGGCAACGCCGGGGCCTTTCTTCCGCGGGATGTCCTGCCCGGCGGCGGTATCGATCAGGTAGATCGTCAGGTCGGCCAGTTCGGGGCTGAAGGTGGCGGCAAGGTTGTCCCCGCCCGATTCGATGAAGATGATATCGAGGTCGGGAATCGCCCGGATCAGTTCCGCGACGGCGGCAAGGTTGATCGAGGCATCCTCGCGGATCGCCGTATGCGGGCAGCCCCCGGTCTCCACGCCGCGGATCCGCTCGAACGGAAGGGCCTGGGCGCGCATCAGGAACTCGGCATCCTCGCGCGTGTAGATGTCGTTGGTGATCACCGCCACAGACCAACGGTCGCGCATCGCGCGGCAGAGCTGTTCCGTCAATGTCGTCTTGCCAGCGCCGACCGGGCCGCCGATGCCCACCCGCAGGGGGCCGTTGGGGGATGTCATGTGCGGAAGATCCTCGGTTGCATGGTTTCGTGAAGCTGTGCGGCAAGATCGCCCCGAAACGCGGCGCCGCCAAGCCCCCCCGGATCTGCCTGCGCGGCTTCTTCCGCGAGGCGCTGGATCAGGGGTGCCAGACCGGCCAGAACCCTCTGCCCCTCGGTCTGGCCCAGGGGGACAAAGCGTACCGCGATGGTCACGAGGTTGGACGCGAAGGCCTGAAGCGCCAGCGCGCAGACCAGTCGCGGTGGCAGCCCCAGCCCCCGCGCGGCCCGTCCAAGGGCGACGGGCCAGGGCAGGGGCGGCGGTGCCGGCATGTGTTCCTCCGGCATCTCTCCGGCCGCGCGCATCCCCGCAAGCGTGGCCCCAAGTGCCGCACCCATGGCCATGCTTTCTCCGTCCCGTTCGGGCGAGGCGGCCAGCGCCCGCGCCAGATCGCCAAGAGTGTCGAAGGCGGCGTCATCGGCATCATCCGGAAGCGCGAGCGTGGCCGCGATCAGGATCGCGTCGTTGCGCCCCGCGCCATGTTCCAGAACCTCCGCCAGCCATGCCGCAAGCGATTCCGCATCATGGATGTCGCCCTCCCGGATGACCCATTCCATCCCGTGCGAATAGGCGAAGCCCCCCACCGGAAAGGCGGGCGAGAGGATCTGGGCCAGCCTGAGCAGGCCCGATTCAGTCCCGGGCGGAGGCGCTGTCATGCCGGTGGTGGTGATGGTTGTGATCATGTGCCTGCCCATGGCTGTGGCCGTGATCATGCCCGTGTTCAGGGCCGTGATCATGCCCGTGTGCATGGCCCATCGTCCGCCCCATGCCATAGGCGCCCCGTTCCGGCGTGAAGGGGGCCTCGATCTCGGACAATTCTGCGCCCAGCCGTGCCAGCATGTCGGCCAGCACGTGATCGCGGCGGATGCGCAGGGTGTCGTGGCCGATCTCGCAGGGCGTGTGGCGGTTGCCCACGTGCCACGCCAGCCGAGCCAATGGCCCGCGCACCTCGATCAGCGGCTCGGCGGCTGCGGAGATGCCGATGCGCAATCCGCATGTCGTCTCGAGGGCGTCGCCCTCCTCAAGGCTGACGGTCTCGGGCAGATCCACGAGGATCTCGCGGCCCGCCTCGGTTGTCAGCAGCCGCCTGCGGAGAAAGCGCGCCTCGTAATCGAGCGCGATACGGGCGGGGGCGGCGCCATGGGCGGCACCGCCCCGATGCAGCAGATGGGCGCGCAGCGGTCCGTTCATGCGGCCCTCCTGCGGCTCAGATGCCCATGCGCGCACCGAAGACGTGATAGGCGATCGCGTCGCGGGTCAGCCCCTCGCGGGCCAGTTCCGCGTCGGTCATCGCCAGCAGGCGCTGGAATTCCGACGAATTCGCCTTCCAGCTTGGATAGCCCTCGGCCCAGTGGGCGAGCCGTTCGAGCCAGCCGGGTGAGCCCGCATCGCGGGCGGCGCTCGGCGTATTGGTGGTGATCGAAGCCATTGGAAACCTCTCGTGTCCGGGTTGGTTTCCCACCCTGCGATCCAAGATAGGTCATTGTTGCTGACATTTGTACTTCCCTTTCTGCATGGCGGCATTTCGCCATCCGCGCAGCTTGCACAAGCGTTGCCTGGTTCGAAGGCAGGGGCGCATCGGCGCTGCCTGCAACGGCATCACTCGAGTGGCGGCAGACTATCGCTGCCGTCGAGTTCGCGGATCGATGTCACGGTATATTGGTCCAGTTGCGAGGCGCTGACCCTGGCCCCGGTGTCAAGACTGCGCCGGATGATCGAGACACCCAATTCGGGCAGATGATCGAGAAGGCCCAGAAAGCTGCCATCTCCATCGGCCTCATAGACGGTGACGGGAATCCGGCGATAGCTGCATCCTCCGATGGCCGCGTCATCTTCGGCTCCGGCCACGATTGCGACGGCAACCTCCGTGCCGCGCCCGTCGGTGCCGATCCGCAGAAAGACACCTGCCCAGACCAGTCCCGGCATGATCCGGGGCAGGGGCGGGTGGGGTTCCGCAAGACCATGGCTGACATAGCCCTCGTAGTCGAGCACGCCCTCGGAAAAGGGCAACTCGCCCATGAACACCACACCCTGGTCGGTTATCATCCGATAGCCATCGAAGGGGTTCCTGTCGTCCAGTTCGTCCTCCACCAGAAGCCCGTCCGGCCGTGCCCGGATCATGACAGTCGGTGAATCCTCGAAGGACACCACAAGGCCGCGCAGGTTGCCTATGTGATCGGCCGGGCAGGTCTGGGCGGCGGATGCACCGGCGATCATCGAAACCAGCAGGGCGACCAGCGCGCCGCTGCGCAACAGCCGCAGCGCAGGCCCGCCAGCAGCGGTTTCGGGAGGACGGTCTGAAAAGAGGCCACGTGCCATTGCAACTCCGCCTCAGAACAGGAAATAGCGCTGCGCCATCGGCAGCACCGTGGCCGGCTCGCAGGTGAGAAGCACCCCATCGGCGCGCACCTCGTAGGTCTCGGGGTTGACCTCCACCACCGGGGTCGCGCCGTTCAGGCGCATCGCGGCCTTGCCGATGCCGCTGCGGGTGTTCTCGACGGCAACCAGCGTCTTGGCCAGTCCCAGCGCCTCGCCCAGCCCTTCGGCGGCGGCGGCCTGGCTGACAAAGGTCACCGCACCCGCCTCGAGCGAGCGGCCATAGGCCCCCCACATGGGCCGGCTGTAGACGGGTTGCGGCGTGGGAATCGACGCATTCGGATCGCCCATCTGTGCCAGCGCGATGGTGCCGCCCAGCAGGACCATCTCGGGTTTGACCCCGAAGAAGGCCGGACTCCAGATCGCAAGATCCGCCCGCTTTCCGACCTCGACGGAGCCGACATGCGCCGAAAGACCGTGGGCCACTGCCGGGTTGATGGTGTATTTCGCCACATAGCGGCGCACGCGCAGGTTGTCGTTGTCGCCCGTCTCCTCGGGCAGGCGGCCGCGCTGAACCTTCATCTTGTGGGCGGTCTGCCACGTGCGGATGATGACCTCGCCCACCCGCCCCATGGCCTGACTGTCCGAGGCGATGATCGAGAAGGCCCCCATGTCGTGCAGGATGTCCTCGGCCGCGATGGTCTCGCGGCGGATGCGGCTTTCGGCAAAGGCCACGTCCTCGGGGATCGACTTGTCGAGATGGTGGCACACCATCAGCATGTCGAGATGCTCCTCGAGGGTGTTGGCCGTATAGGGCCGCGTCGGATTGGTCGAGGAGGGCAGCACGTTGGGCAATCCGCAGACCCGGATGATGTCGGGCGCGTGCCCTCCTCCGGCACCCTCGGTATGGTAGGCATGGATGGTCCGCCCGGCGATGGCGGCGATCGTGTCCTCGACAAAGCCGCTCTCGTTCAGGGTATCGGTGTGGATCATCACCTGTATATCCATGTCGTCGGCCACGCTCAGGGCGCAGTCGATGGCGGCCGGTGTCGTGCCCCAATCCTCGTGCAGCTTGAGCGCGCAGGCCCCCGCGCGCACCTGCTCGACCAGCGCCTGGGGGCGCGAGGCGTTGCCCTTTGCGGCGAAGGCGAGGTTCATCTGGAACGCATCCGCCGCCTGGAGCATCCGCCCGATGTGCCATGGCCCCGGGGTGCAGGTGGTGGCCAGCGTGCCATGGGCGGGGCCGGTGCCGCCGCCAAGCATCGTGGTCAGTCCCGAATGCAGGGCGTCCTCGATCTGCTGGGGGCAGATGAAATGCACATGCGCGTCAAAGCCCCCGGCGGTGACGATCCGGCCCTCGGCGGCGATGATCTCGGTCCCGGGGCCGATCACGATGTCGACGCCGGGCTGGGTGTCGGGATTGCCGGCCTTGCCGATGGCCGAGATGCGCCCGTCGCGCAGCCCGATATCGGCCTTGTAGATGCCGGTCCAGTCCAGGATCAGGGCGTTGGTGAGGACGGTATCCATCGCCCCCTCGGCCCGGGTCCACTGGGACTGGCCCATGCCGTCACGGATGACCTTGCCGCCTCCGAATTTCACCTCTTCGCCGTAGTGGGTAAGGTCGCGTTCCACCTCGATGATCAGGTCGGTATCCGCCAGACGGATACGGTCGCCGGTGGTGGGGCCGTACATCGCGGCATAGGCGGCGCGGGAGATGGGGTGGGGCATGGGCAGGCCTTTCGGAAAGGGGACGGATGGGCTGGCTCAGCCGTCGAGCGGCCCCATGATTTCGGCGCGAAAGCCCTGGACCACGCGCGCGCCGGCATAGGGGACAAGGCGTACCTCGCGGGTCTGGCCCGGCTCGAAACGCACGGCGGTGCCGGCGGGAATGTCGAGACGCATGCCCCGGGCGGCCACCCGGTCAAGGATGAGGGCGGGGTTGGTCTCCGCGAAATGGTAGTGGCTGCCCCCCTGTACGGGGCGGTCCCCGCTGTTGGCGACCTCCAGCGTGATCGACAGGCGCCCCTCGTTCAGGGTGATCTCGCCTGCAGCGGGCAGGATTTCTCCGGGGATCATGGTCTGTCCTTTCGGGTTCGGCTCCGGCTTCGGCTCTGGCTGGCGGGGGCTAGCGGATGGGTTCGTGCACGGTGACCAGCTTGGTCCCGTCGGGAAAGGTCGCCTCCACCTGGATGTCATGGATCATTTCGGCGACGCCCTCCATGCATTGCGCGCGTCCGATGACATGGGCCCCGGCCTCCATCAGATCGGCCACGCTGCGGCCGTCGCGGGCACCCTCCACCACGAAATCGGTGATCAGTGCCACGGCTTCGGGGTGGTTCAGCTTCACGCCGCGGGCCAGCCGGTTGCGCGCCACCATCGCGGCCATGCTGACCAGAAGCTTGTCCTTTTCGCGAGGGCTCAGGTTCATCGTGGTCTCCCTACAGATACCAGACCCGCGGCAGCGGGTCTGTGCGCAGCGCGCAAAGCAGCACGGTCACCGCCCGTCGCAGCATGGCGGGATCATGCGACAGCAAGCGCGCGACAAGCCGCCCCTCCCAGGCGGAGGCCGCCGCCTCGACAGGCCCGCCCGACGGGGGCAGAGCCGCGCGGACGGCATCCAGTCGCGCCTCGGCATCCGGTGACACAAGGATCACCGCAGCTTGCGCCCGGGCGGGGCCAAGACAGGCGCTGCCCGGACGGTCGGACAACGGCAGGTCGGCGCGGATTGCCTCCAGATGCACGACGCGCCCCGCCCGCCTGATTTCGCGCCGGTCGCGCAGCCTTGCCGTGATGCGTCGCTCGCCCATCGCGCCGCGACCGAGGATCAGCATCTCGGCCATCAGCATCGTGGCGCAGGCGGGCATGTCCACCTCCATCCTGCGGTCGAGGCTGGAGTTGTCGAAGAGGATCGTCTCGTTGGGAAGCCATTCCAGACGCGCCCCCGCCCCCAGACGCAGCGCGATGTCCACCCGCGCAGGGCTGGTCCCGGGGCTGGATGCATAGACCCGCTCCGCCGCCTGCGAAGAGCAGACCAGATGCGCGCCCGCCTCCGCCTCGGCGGCAAGCTCCAGCCTGTCGCCCCCGGTCAGCCCGCCCGCAGTGTTGACGAACACAGCCTCCGGGGGGGCGTCGAAGACACGCGGCAGGAACAGCTTCGCGCAACCCGACTGGTGCAGACGGCGCAGCCGCGGCCTCGCCCCGTCATGCCCCATCACGACCCGGACCGCGCCGCGGCTCCGCTGCAGCATCTCGGGTGGTGTCGGCATGGGGGGGGCGTCCAGCATGGCTCAGGCCTGGCTGCGGTGGGCCCAGCCGGTCATGCGCATCTCCAGCCATGCCATGATCGCGTACATGGCGATCCCTTCGATCGCGAGCATGACCAGCCCTGCAAAGACCAGAGGCACGTTGAATTGCGACTGCGCGCCCAGCATCATGTGGCCCAGCCCCGAATTGGCGGCCACCGTCTCGGAGATGACCGAGCCCACGAAGGCCAGCGTTATGGCGATCTTGAGCGAGGCGAAGAAAT